>JAUHXB010000138.1 GCA_030427215.1 Alphaproteobacteria bacterium
CACGAAGGTCAATTTCGTCCAAAATTGCTGTTAATTCAGGGTCAGTGATTGTTTCACGATGAGTCGCCACAATATCGGCAATGGATATCATATGCCCCAATGTAATCCCACCAGACATCATTGCAACCTTCAAATCATTTAATTTGTCTAAAATATCGTTCGCGCGACCCCTCATACGTTGTTTAGATGATTTTTGGGTTGCGTCTTCTACTGCCTGAGCTGCCAACAAAACGTCAACGGATGCAATTCCTGCACTTAATCCTGTTTGGGCTGCACTATCTGTGCTTCCACCCCCGCTAACCATTGATTGAAAAGCACCATCGCCTGTTGAGGTTTTTTTGGCCTCTTTCTTTTTTGCAATGTCGGAGGATGATTTTGGTCCGTCAATCTTCATAGGGTTAAGTATATCATAGAGTTTTTATATCTTGCAGATTATTTTGTTGAGATAACGGATTGGTTTGAAAAAGTGTCACGCGCAAACCGCCATGAAGAACCGGCGCAGATGGTGATAAAAAGGGAAGATTTGTCGCGCTCGCCAAGGCTTGATCACTTGTTATAATGCCAACACGCCATCCCGAAAAGCGTTCGCTCAAAACCCGTCCCATGGTTTGATAAAGGGGTATTAATTTTTGCCTGTCCCCAATTCGTTTTCCGTATGGGGGATTGATCATCACAAGTCCAGGGGTATCAGTGGGCGGCGCGATCTCACTAATCGCCTTTTGTTTGAAACCAGTTAGATGGCCGATGCCCGAACGTTTGGCATTTTCAACACTCATTTGAATGGCGCCCGCGTCACGGTCACTGCCGTAAAAATGATGGCTACTCATGATGTTGCGTTTGACATTACGCATGGCGTTCCATGCCTGCTGATCAAAAGTGACCAATTTTTCAAAGGCGAATTCCCGAGCCCGACCAGGGTTTAGACCCGCTGCAATCTCCGCTGCTTCTATTACAAATGTACCAGACCCGCACATCGGGTCATAAACAGGCTCATCGCCCTTGTACCCGCATTGCAAGAGGAACAGCGCGGTCATATTTTGACGCATGGGGGCACGGTTAACCGCGGTTCGAAACCCACGTTTATGAAGCAATTCCCCTGATGTATCGACACTAATCGTGCATATATCATGATCAATTCGAGCCATAATTTTAATATCAGCACTATCAGATGGTTTAACATTAATCGATTTCTCAATAGCCTTTTCAATTCGTTCCGCCGCCGCACCCGAATGATAGATTTTTGATTTAGAACAGGATGCTTCAACAGAATAAGTGCGATCAGGGCAAAGCAACTCGGCCCACTTTATTTGTTCAGCGGATGATTGCAATTGGGACAGATGCGTTGCTTTAAACGACCCGATCCGCGCCAAAACTCGGGATACCCCGCGTATCCATAAATTGGCCCGCCACACATCTGGCCACTCTCCTACTACGCTAACACCGCCATTTATGGCCTTTACATTTTTAAATCCCTTGTGACGAACCTCATCATAAAGCGCACCCTCCAACCCTGGCGCCGTTGCAAAAAAAATCTCAAAAGCCATTTTAATTTTGTAAATCGCAATTGAATATTAGTCAAAGGCTAAGAATACGATCGCTGAGTTTGTTCGAAATTTTTATCAAGCTCAGAAAACTCTTGAATATTTCGATAAGGTTCATTTTTGGCATGGTTTTCGCAAATCACCTTACGATAAATATAAAAGCAGGTGAAAACCATGATTATGAAACATTTCGTATCCAATAAAAGACTGATTATCGTCTCATTATTCTTGTGGTTATCCATGGGGATTAGTTATTATTCGGCTGAGGCGGCAACAACACGGATCAAAGACATCGCCGATATTGAAGGCGTACGTGATAACTTGTTAGTCGGCTATGGCTTGGTTGTTGGATTAAACGGAACTGGTGATTCACTTGGAAACTCACCATTTACACAACAATCATTGACCGCGATGTTGGAACGTTTGGGCGTTAATATTCGTGGTGAAAATCTAAACACAGGAAATGTTGCCGCGGTGATGGTTACGGCCACCCTGCCCCCCTTTAAAAATCAGGGATCACGAATTGATGTCAATATTGCAACAATGGGTGATTCATCGTCATTGCAAGGTGGAACGTTATTGGTAACACCTTTAATGGGTGCGGATAGTAATGTTTACGCCGTTGCTCAAGGCGGCGTGATCACGTCAGCCATATCTGCGGAAGGTGCAGCAGGGTCAGTCACCCAAAAGAAATCGAATTTGATTTGTCCCAATTAAATAATATTCGTCTATCCCTTCGTAACCCAGATTTCACAACAGCGCGCCGTATGGCGGAGCGGATTAATGCGAGATTTGGCGCAGGCACAGCCTCGGCCGAAAACCCCGCCAGTATTAAGGTATCCAAAACAGGTGAATATACACAACAATCTATTGTTGAACTGATCACCGATTTAGAACAATTGGAAATCTTACCTGATCAACCTGCCCGTATTGTAATCGATGAACGGTCTGGCGTTATTGTTATGGGTAAGGATGTGAAGATTAGCACCGTTGCGGTTGCTCAAGGCGATCTAACCGTTCGTATTACCGAAGAACCACAGGTTAGCCAACCAAACGCATTTGCCGAAAATGGTGAAACCGTTGTTGTTCCTCGTACAAACATCGCCGTGAATGAAAGCGGTAATGGTGAAATGGCAGTTATCCAAGGTGGTATTACATTACAAGATCTTGTGACATCCCTGAATGCCCTTGGTATTGCGCCACGTGACGTTATTACAATCTTACAAGCCATCAAGGCTGCAGGTGCGATGCAGGCCGAAATAGAGGTGATGTAAGATATGGACGCATTATTAGGCACAATTGATCAATCTATTTCAAATGTTGGCGCGGCCAGGGCGGCGCAGGCATCGAATAAATTTCATCAGGGCAATGAAGACAAAGCCGATACAGCAGCAAAAGATTTTGAAGCTGTGTTCTTGTCACAAATGCTAACCCATATGTTTGATGGAATTGAAACAAATGAAATGTTTGGTGGTGGTCACGCCGAACAAATCTATAAATCCATGATGATTGAAGAATACGGCAAATTAATTTCGGCCAATGGTGGCGTAGGTTTATCCAATGCGGTGAAGGCCGAAATGATCGCCATGCAAGAACAACAAACAAGCGGAGCGCGTTAGATATGACAGATAAAAGCAATATAAAAGATGTAAACACAACTACAAATAATCTCATCATATTATTAGCTCAGCTTACTGAGTGTTTGAATAGTGAAACAGACGCCCTTAATGCAAATAATAGAGATAAGGCTGCAATAAAGGGTAAAGAAAAAATATTACTGCTTCAAAACTACGAGGTTATTGCAAAAGATTTAAAAAAAGACCCTCATCTTTTACAGGATTTGGACGAGGGCTTAAAAAGTCATTTGAATGACAAAATTCAATTGTTTGAAGAGGCGCTCAAAAACAATGCGACAAAAGTTTTATCATCAAAAGATGCCGTTCAACGGTTGATCAGCCGCATTATGGATCGCGCACGAGAGACGCTAAAATCCCCCCTACAGCCCTATGATGCAAAGGGGCAAATCACGTCAGGCAAGGGATCAATATCAGGAATGCCCGCAAGGTTGAGCGAAGAGTTATAAGGTTAGAGAAGAAAGATAAATATCATGGCAAGCATATCATCTGTTGCACAATTTATGGCGATGTTAAGTGGGATAAACCCGGCGAGTTCACGGCCCGTTAATACCGAGGCGCAAGGCGCATTTAATCGACTATTAAACCCCGCCTCACAGGAAGATAATAGTGCGACACCGATCTTAACCCCTACTGCATCTAATGATGTGAAGAACACCCCATTAGACACTGCTGTAAGGCCAGCATCCTTGTCATCTGTTTTACCCCAAACGCCAGAGGCCGTGAGCAACAAAATCACACTTGCGCTATCATCCAAGGGATTATCCGATGATGTTATCAAACAATTGCAAGAGATGTTTTCGCCAAATGATTTGATCGCCATTTTAGAAACACCGGATCTTAATGCACAGCTGAATCAATTTATCCAAACCATTGCAAAAACACCTGATCAACCATTAGAAACATTGCCGATTTCATTTGATGATATCGCGCCAGTTATTAATGATCTGATTGAAACACAAGTCACAAAAATTGAATTGTTAGATAGCAAAAATATTACATTTGAAGTTAATGAAGATGAAGCCGTTGAAGATATTTTGGATATTATTCTGGATCACAATAACGTCGATGTTTCAACATCTGCTGTCCTTATCCCTGTCGAAACTCAACCCGTTAACATCCAACCGATTGGTAGCGATTTTATATCATTGCAAAATACCGCCCCATCACTCAGTGCCGGGTTCAACCCTTTTTCTCTTAAACAATCTTCTGATGCTGGAAGCGCAGAGATAACATTACAAAAACTGCCTGCCAACACGACATCGCCATCCACATCATTGCAATCTGATATGCTGCAATCTATTGCCGACCGTTTGG
>JAUHXB010000139.1 GCA_030427215.1 Alphaproteobacteria bacterium
GACCCCAAGGCGCGCGTCATTATAATTTATGGCCCTGACCAAGGATTAGTGGGGGAACGATCAAAAAAAATTGCACAAACATGGGTGAGTGATCTCAATGACCCCTTTAATGTCGTAACATTATCCTCCGAAAAAATTATTGCCGAACCATCCTTGTTTTTTGATGAAGCGCAGGCACAGTCTTTAATGGGGGGACGGCGTTTGGTGATGATCAAATCGGCAAGCGATTCCATCAATATTATGATCAAGGATTATCTTGAAAACCCATCTGATGAAACACTGGTCATTATTGAAGCTGGGGATTTGGGCCCACGATCGCCCTTGCGTAAAATTGCCGAAAGCGCAAAAAACGCGGCTGCTCTGCCCTGTTATGTTGATGATGAACGGTCTTTGTCTCAGGTTATCCGTGATCAATGTATGGAGGCTGGATACCGCATTGACCAAGATGCCCTACAGTCATTTTCTTCCACATTGGTTGGAGACCGTGCCATTGCCCGTAATGAAATTGAAAAATTACTACTTTATAAAGGCATAGGGACAGGCACGATTACATTAGCTGATATCCATGCTACCTGTGGTGATGTGCGTGATTGGACGACGGATACCTTGATCTATGCTATTGTCGATGGGCATATTGAAAAAATGCAGCTTGCGCTTAATCAAATGATAAAGGACAACACGCCACTCATTGTCATGATCCGCGCTCTGCAAAATCATTTATGGCGATTACATCAGGTTCATGCCAAAGCACGGGCTGGGCTTAATCAGGCAGAAGCCATCAAAACACTAACGCCGCCATTATTTTGGAAGTTTGAAAATGCATTTAAATCACAATTACAAAAATGGTCATTCCCTGCAATAGAGGCCGCATTGGATAGACTAAACAAAGTTGAATCACTCACAAAACAAAGTGGATATAGTGATATTAGCCTTGTCAGTGATTGTTTTTTACAATTGGCGCGATATACACCAAATCGCCGTTCGGCCTAGGTTTTAGACAACCGATGAAGCACATCATCTAATTGATCAAGCGATAAATAATTGATCTTAATCACGCCTGACCCTGATTTTTTTGAGGAGGCGTCTATGACGACAGTCATGCCCAATATACGCGACATTTCTTCCTCTAGGGCAACAGTATTGATGCCTTTTTCTTGTTTTGAAGGTGATTTTGGTGATTGCTTCTTTGATTTTACCATCCCCTCAAGCGCCCGAACGGATAAATTCTCATCTAGGATTTGTTTGGCCAACTCCTCCGCATTTTCTTGGCCCACCAAATTCCGCGCATGCCCTGCGGTTAATTTCCCTTCATTCACCATATCCTGAACGGATTCAGGTAAATCAAGTAAACGCAAAGCATTCCCGATATAGGGACGTGATTTTCCAATTGTAACCGATAATTTTTCCTGTGTATGGCCAAAGCGATCCATCAAATCACGGAAAGCGAAGGCTTCTTCAATAGGGGTTAAATCTTCACGTTGAAGATTTTCAATCAGGGCGATTTCCAAAACAGCATCATCGTCCAGATATTGAATAACAACCGGCACATCGTGTAATTGCACCATTTGCGCCGCCCGCCAACGACGTTCCCCGGCAATAATTTCATAAGAATTGGCCTCGTCCTCAATAGGCCGAACGACAAGAGGTTGCAGCACACCGTGCATGGCAATGGATTTTGCCAAATCTTCCAATGCGTCTTGATTAAAATGTTTCCTCGGTTGAAAATCACAAGGGCGGATCCATTCAACAGGCATTGTCCGACGTTTTAAATCTTCAGATATAATTTCATTTGCGGATAAGTCTAAGGAACTATCGTCTGTTTCACGTGAAACAGACGGAACGTCTTGCGGCTCTTCCTCACCAAAAATCGCATCCAAACCTCGGCCTAAACCACGATTTTTCGGATTGATATCATCGGCCGTGTCGTTCATTACGCCGCAACCTTTTGATTGTTAAGGATTGATTTTTCACGCTTAATCACTTCTTTCGCCAACTGAATATAGGCCTGTGAGCCCGTGCATCGCATATCATAGACAATGGCAGGCAAACCATAAGAAGGCGCCTCTGACACTCTGACATTTCTTGGAATAACCGTGTCGTAAACCTTTGTCCCGAAATAGGATCGCACATCATCGGCAACCATGCCTGACAAACGATTGCGCGTATCATACATGGTTAAAACGACACCATGAATATCCAAATTCGGATTAAATGTGTTTTTCACGCGCTCTATCGTTTTGGATAAATGCGCCAATCCCTCAAGGGCATAAAATTCGCATTGCAATGGCACAATCACCGCATCCGCCGCCACCAAAATATTCAATGTCGTTAAGTTTAGGGCAGGCGGACAATCCACAACCACATAATCATAGCTATTCCCGATGCCAGCAAGCGCATCCCGCATGCGGAATTCCCGACTTTCAAGGGAAACCAACTCCAATTCCGCACCTGATAAATGCATTGATGACGGAATAATGGATAAACGTGGAACCTTTGTTGGCGCAACGCAATCGGCAACCGTTTTTTCACCAAACAACAAATCGTAAGAGCTGCTTTCTCTTTCAGACCGCTTAATCCCCAACCCTGTGGAGGCGTTCCCTTGCGCATCCATATCAATCAACAAAACGCGTTTTCCAACGGCGGCAAGGGCGGTGGCCAGGTTAATTGATGTTGTGGTTTTACCAACGCCACCTTTTTGGTTGGCAATGGCGAAAATTCGAGGATTTTGAAAAGCATGAGACATGCTTTGACCATAGCCAATTCACACGAATAAAAACAAGGCTTATCCTATTTTTCGGTGATGTTATTCACAATTAAAATGCGTGCCATGTCATCCGTATGGGATGGATGGTCAACGCAATCAAATTCAAATTTTATTCGGGCGTCATTAATTTCATCTAAATAATTTTGACCTTTTGGTAAAATCATTTGAAAATTTGCGTTATTCGCCCATTGTGATTGCGTGTAAATTATCAATTGCCTAAGGGATGCCAGCGCCCGCGATGTGACAATATCACATTGCATATCATCCATAATATTTTCAATACGATCATTATGAATTGTTACATTTTCACATTCTGTTTCACGTGAAACAGTGCGCATAAATGCACATTTTCGTGTATCCGATTCAATAAGATGAATTTGAAGATCGGGGCGTTCAATGGCAACAATAAGCCCCGGAAAACCAGCCCCAGAACCAATATCACAAATAGTTTGAATATTATCAGGAATAAAATTTAAAAGTTGAAGGCTATCCTCAAAATGCCTTTTTTCCGCATCTTTTAATGTCATGGGGGAGACAAGATTAATCGTCTTTTGCCATTTTAAAAGAAGGTCATGATATATTTTGAGTTTAGGGTTCACGCTGCATCTTTCTTTTTCACATGCCTTAACAAGGCCATCACTGCCGCGGGCGTCACGCCCGGAATGCGTGATGCCGCGCCCAATGTTTCGGGGCGTGCCATTTCAAGCTTATCAATAACCTCGGATGATAATGACCCTATGGATTTATAATCAACATTCACGGGTAAGGATAGGTTTTCATCTTTGCGATAGGCCTCTATATCCGCCATTTGTCGGTCAATATATCCCGCATATTGGGCATCAATTTGAATTTGTTCGGCAATATCAGCGCGAATATTGGATAATTCAGGCCAAATAGAACATAATTTATCCCATGTTGCATCGGGATAAGACAAAATCTCCATAATTGATCTACGTTTCCCGTCTTTATTGACATTCAATCCGTGTTTTTCTAGCTCATTCGGTGTCGCCTGTAATGATGTTGCCAAATCACGAGCATGTGCCAATTGCGCTTTTTTCTCATTCCAAATTTTGAAACGCACCTCGCCTACACATCCCCATGCAATGCCTTTATCGGTCAAGCGTTGGTCGGCGTTATCGGATCTGAGCAATAATCGATATTCCGCGCGGGATGTAAACATACGATAGGGTTCAGGCGCACCACGCGTAATAAGATCATCAATCAAAACACCTATATAAGCCTCCGCCCGATCAAGCGTAAATGTTTCACATGAAACATACCGTGCGGCATTTAATCCCGCCATTAATCCTTGGGCTGCGGCCTCTTCATATCCGGTTGTACCATTAATTTGCCCCGCTAAATATAGCCCCGACAAGGCCTTGACCTCCAACGTATTTTTTAATGCGCGCGGATCAACATAATCATATTCAATCGCATATCCATATTCGAAAACTTTTGCATTTTCCAAACCTGGAATGGTTTTAAGAATGGCGTCCTGAACATCCGCAGGTAGAGACGTTGAAATCCCATTGGGGTAAACGGTGTCATCATCCAACCCTTCGGGCTCGAGAAAAATTTGATGACGATCTTTATCGGTAAAGCGTGTGACTTTATCTTCGATAGATGGGCAATAACGCGGGCCTGTTCCCTCAATTTGTCCGGAATAGACGGCAGACAAATGTTTATTCGCCTCAATAATTTTATGCGTTTCCACATTCGTATATGTC
>JAUHXB010000140.1 GCA_030427215.1 Alphaproteobacteria bacterium
GAATGTGTCTTCGACTAAAGTTGCTTCACCATCGCTCACTGTAAAATCAAATTTATCAAAAACGGATTCTGATCCGTTATGAACATACCTTAATTCACCATCATCAATATTTTGTTGTGTGAAAGATGTAATCGCCACACCTGCATTTGTGGTTAATTCTAGCTGTCCACGAATAGGTGCGTTCGTAACGGTATATATAATTTGATTTGGATTGTGATCTGTATCGGTTGTGCTCAGCTCAGTGTTTGTAATACCCAATGTTGCGCCTTCGGCAATTGTGATCCCTGTGTTATTTCCTGCATTCGGCGTATCATTTTCTGGCGCGATGGAAATTGTGACATTCTCTGAGAAAAGTAAACCAAGCGATAAATTAATTGTTCTGTTTGCCGCAGGGGTGTCTGATGTATTTTGATATGTTACATTTTCGATTAATCGCTCAATCGATATTTTTGAGGCGTTGGCGTTTAAATCAATTGTTAGATTTGTTCCGTTTGATCCATCGGATGATAATGTTCCAATAATTGTTCCTTCATAGGTGACATCCGTTCCTGACACACCAATTTGCCCTGCGCCTGTTCCTTCATTATTGATATTGAGTTGATCTTCTGCGCCACCAGATGTCGAAATCACAAGGCTTTCACCATTAAAATCGGTTGTTGTGCCTGTCACCGTCACATCACCATCATCATCAATCACCTGCTCAGCCGCATTTGAGGTGTTTTCAGGAATAACAATAGATGACACAAGCCCTGCCAGAGACGCGTCTAACATTAATCGCTTTTCCAAAGCGATGATTTTTAATGGTTTTTTACCTAAACCCCTCATCTTTATAGAATATCTTGAAAACCTTAAGACAATTTAAATTTATTATGATTAATTATTATTCCTAAATATAGGATTTCATTGAATAATTTTTATTTTAAGGACTTGTTAAAGTCATTGAATTAAATTAGAAATAAAATAGGACGTTATATTAGGATTATTAAAAATGAATTTTTTGAAAAAAACATGCCTTTCATTGGCACTTGTTTCAAGTTTGAGCTTGGGAGCTTGCGCATCAAATGACCAACAATTTGGCGAGGTTTATGACCCTTTAGAGCCTTATAACCGAGCAGTTTTTTCCTTTAATGAAGGGGTTGATTATGTTTTACTTGATCCATTGACTGAGGCGTATCGTTTTATTGTGCCGGATGTCTTTCGTTTGGCGATTTCAAACTTTCTAACAAATATTAAGGCACCTGTATATTTAGCGAATGAGCTTCTTCAAGGTGATTTACATGGCGCAGGTATCGTCACACAACGTTTTGTATTTAATACATTTACTGGTTTTGGTGGCTTGGTTGATACGGCGTCTTGGGAAGGCATCACTTACGAGCCCGAAGATTTTGGTCAAACATTGGCTGTTTGGGGTGTTGGCTCAGGGCCATATATGGTTTGGCCAATTTTGGGGCCGGCCACAACGCGTGATGGATTTGGATTCCTTGTCGATATGGCGATTGACCCTGTGAATTGGTACATGTGGAATAATGATAAAGATGATTTGATGATTGGCCGTACGGCAGCGACAATCTTGTCAACCAAGGATGAAATATTGGATCTTCAACGTGATTTGAAGGCAAGCAGTTTAGATTATTACGCCGCAACACGCAGTGTTTGGATGCAACGCCGTGAAGCGCTCATCAATGACAACACCGCCGGTTCATACGACGATTACGAATAAGGATAATTAAGAATGGGACATTCCGATCTTCACAAACAAAAACGAAAGAAAAATTATACTGTTTTGGCAATATTATTCGGGTTCATTGCCCTGATTTGGGCAATCACAATGATTAAAATGGGAATGCAATAATTAACAAATTTTAGATAATAAAAAACCGCCATTAAGGCGGTTTTTTTGTATTGTATTAAGATTTTTTATGTGTTCACCGCATCATCCAATTCGGCCAAGGCATCGCCTTCTTTATTCGTATCAAAATCTGCGTTTTCATTGATAGAAAATTTACGCGCATTTGTTTGATAGGCCATGGCCGCATGTTCACCACAATAAGGCACACCTGGAATGGCTTCTCCACCACAAAAATGAAAATTAGATTTCTTAGGGTCGCCATAGGGATAACGACATGTTTTTTCGGTGAGTTCAAGCAAGCTAATCCCGCCGTCTTTTGCGACAACATCATTTGTTTCAACAGGAAGGGGCTTATCAATTTTCTTTGGCGCTGGTGTTATGCGACCGGATAAACCCAAGCGGTGAGCCTTCCCAATTACGGCATTACGGGTTAGGTTATCACCCAGTTCCGTTGCAATTTGTGCAGCCGTTTTTCCCGATGCCCAAAGTGTTTTTAACAGTTCAACGCGCTCATCACTCCAAGTCGTTTTACCCATAATTATATTACTTTCCCCAATTAATGGAATTGAATCAATGCGTTAACATTGTTTAATTAGCTTATGAGAATTACACTATCAAAGATGAGAATCAGCGAATAGGAGGAATTCAAAATTTTCCATGATTATCCACAAATGAAAATATTATGATTCAAAAACCGTAAAGGCTTCGTCCTTATCCATCCAATTTTCACGATGTTGAACGTAAAGTTGTAAATGTACAGGGCATTGAAATATATCCATCAATTCCGCGCGCGATTGTGACCCAATGGATTTGAGGGTTTGTCCCTGTTTCCCAAGGACAATAGATTTGTGCTTTTTGTCCTCAATAATAATAATTTGAGATATTGCCAGCCCTTTTCCGTTATCTGCGGGTTTAAAATCCTCGGTTTCAACGGCAATTTTATAGGGTAATTCCTGATGCAATCTTGCGTAAACCTTTTCGCGTGTGATTTCCGCGGCCAATAATCGGCTTGGAACCGTTGTTAAATCATCCACATCATAAGGCCATTCACCATCGGGCATTTTTTTCACGCAATAATCGATAATATCGGATACGCCCGTCCCTTTTAACGCCGATACCATAAATGTTTGATCAAACGCGCATTTTTCATTCACCTTCGCCGCGATTTCCAATAGCCGTTTTTTTGGGGTTTCATCAACTTTATTGAGAATGAGGATACGGTTTTCTTCCTCTGTCATTTGAATAATTTTATCCAAATAATGCGATTGCTTTTGTTCATCATATGGTTTGGACACATCAATCAAAAAGGCGGCGATATCGACATCTTCCAACGCATCCCACGCGGCGGTGATCATGGATCGATCAAATTTACGGCGCGGTTTGAAAAATCCAGGTGTGTCAATCAACACAATTTGTGCGTTTTCGTGGGTTAAAATCCCACGAATTTGAAACCGTGTTGTTTGCACCTTGTGCGATGTAATCGCAATCTTTTCCCCGACCATCGCATTGGTCAAGGTGGATTTCCCCGCATTTGTTGCACCAATAAGAGCCACAGCGCCAAATTTTTGATCCTGTTTATCTATCATTGTGAAATATAATCCAACATTTTTTGTGCGGCGTCTTTTTCCGCTCGTTTTTTTGATGTGCTTGATGCGCTTTGAGGTGTATAGCCCTCTAAAGAAACCTGAACAGTGAATTCAGGTGCATGATCAGGGCCGGATTGTCCGATAATATCATAGACAGGTAGTCCCAGATTTTGAGCCTGCGACCATTCTTGTAATGTGGTTTTTGGATCGCGCGGTGGTTCAATCATATCATGCAATCGATTGGCCAATGATTTTTCAATAAATTTTTTGGCGATGTCATATCCTGCATCTAAATAAATGGCTGCGGTGACGGCCTCCATAATATCGGCCAAGATATTGTCATTTTCGGCGCCTCCGGCTTTTCGCTCCGCATCTGATAAAATGACAAAATCACCCAAGGATAGGTCTCTAGCCATTTCCGCCAATGTTTCGGTGCGAACAAGGGCCGTATGACGCTTTGCCAATGGCCCTTCTTTTTCATCCAAAAAATTATGGAATAATAGATCAGCGATTATCAAATTCACAACGCGGTCGCCCAAAAATTCCAAACGTTCATAATCCAGCCCACCAGAATCATGATGAGCGGACGAATGGGTCAAAGCCTTTTGAATATATTTTTCTTGTGAGAATTGATGTTGCAGAAGATTTTGAAGTTCGACAAGGCGCTCCATTATCTTATCCCATTTAAAAGGCGGTCATAACGAACAGTCCAAGGCCATTTCCAAAATTCCCACAATTGCGCATGGCCATTGGTTGAGAAAAACAAAAATTCCGCGCGACCAACCAAATTTTCAAATGGCACAGTTCCGACCATGTTTTCAACACGACTATCTTGGGAATTATCGCGATTATCGCCCATCACGAAATATTCTCCTTCAGGAACGGTGTATACCTTTGTATTGTCCAATGCGCCGTTATCGCCCTCCTCATAAATAGAAAAGGTCAAACCATTGGGCAATGTTTGTTCAAATTCTGTCATGACAATATCTTGTCCAAAA
>JAUHXB010000141.1 GCA_030427215.1 Alphaproteobacteria bacterium
ATCATTAAATGAGTAAACCTATGTTGGTACTTATAAAGTACTTCTGGAAACCTTTCTAAAAGTTCATACATTTTAATGAGCAAGTCATCAAAATCCATTGCACCCGCTAAAAAACAACGACGAACATACTTGGCATATAAAATGGATATTTTAGAAGCTAGAACACATCAATTTAATCGCAAAATTAATCAGCTGCCGATAAAGCCAGAGAGAATTTCTCATATAACTATCGACCCTGTCCCCGTTATACAATTGTGCGAAGAGTTTTATAAATTCGCTGTTGCGACATTGGGCGACAGCCCTGTGTACGATCAATTGCCAAAAGAACAACAAATTCAAATTGAGTGGAATATTATAACGCTAGATAGGATGATATCAAGCTACGTCGAGAAAAATCTTTTTGAACAAACGGATGGACACTCGGAATTTGAAAATATTGATGATTTTGCTTCCGATGTATTTTTAAGTGAGATTAAAGGACATAGAGAGTTTATGACAACTCTCCGTAAGATAGAAAAAGACTCAGAAAATGATCCTATGAGATATAATCACATAGAAAAATTCCCCCCAAGACCAAAACCTTAAAAAATACTTGGCTTACCCCCATGCTATGCGTTATAACATGCCCATAATGTATGGTTATTGTGCAATGAAAAAGGACCACACCATGTAAACGGAAACAAACACACGGAAAGACAAGTTGAGAAAAGTCATGAGCGACGATAAAAAAGACGAAGAAAAGAAAAAATCAACCTTAAGCCTTGGATCCAAGGGCACTCTGTCCCTCAAAGGGAAAGCAAGTGGCGGTGGAAATTCAGGCCTTGTTCAACAAAGTTTTTCTGGTGGACGGTCAAAAACCGTTGCCGTTGAGGTTCGCCGTCGTCGTGGTGCGGAAGCAAAACCAACCGACACTAATAATGAAAACCAAGATGCAAATGATCCGTTTGCGGGCTTGAGCCCCTCTGAAAAAGAGGCACGCATGCGCGCGCTTGAGGCATTGAAAAATGCATCACCTGCCAAATCATCTCTTCCCCCTCGCGTGAAAAAGGCTGAAAAAGAGGATGCGGTAGAGGTTGAAGAAACAGAATCCATAGAGACTCCAGACGCACCAAAGAAGACATTACGCCAACGCGAAATGGAAGAGCTTAAAAAACGACAAGCCGAAGAACAAATTAAGGCTGACGAGCTACGCGCCCAACAAGAGGCGGAAAATGAAAAACGCCGTAAGGATTTAAGTGGTAAGGCCGCGGCCTATAAACCACGTGAAGATGATGGTCTATCCGTTCGTGACCGTATTAAAAAACAAGCTGCGGCACAAAAAAAATCACGCGCAACACCCGATCAATGGTCTGGTGGTAAAATCACTGTGACACAGGCATTGGCAGGCGAATCCGAATTTGAACGCATGCCATCATTGGCGTCGCACAAACGTGCACAGCGTAAAATGAACAAAAAGGAAAGTAATTTCCAAGCCCCAACAGAGAAAAAATCTCGTGATGTGATTGTCCCTGAAACCATCACGGTTCAGGAATTGGCAAATCGTATGGCGGAAAAATCAGGTGATGTTGTGAAATCACTGATGAAAATGGGTGTGATGGCGACAATTAATCAGGCCGTCGATGCCGACACTGCGGAATTGATTGTCGAAGAATTTGGTCATAAAATCAAACGTGTGACTGAGGCGGATGTTGAAATTGATATGTCTGGTGCACAAGATGATGCGAAAGATTTAAAACCGCGCCCTCCTGTTGTCACCATTATGGGGCACGTCGACCACGGAAAAACATCATTACTGGATGCGATGCGTCAGGCAAATGTTGTTGCGGGCGAAGCCGGCGGAATTACTCAACATATTGGTGCCTATCAAATTAATATTGAAACAGGCGAAAAAATTACGTTTTTGGACACACCGGGTCACGCGGCCTTTACTGAAATGCGGGCACGTGGGGCAAACGTTACGGATATTGTGATTGTTGTCGTATCTGCTGCGGATTCCATCATGCCACAAACGATTGAGGCCATCTCTCATGCCAAGGCGGCGGATGTTCCAATTATTATTGCGGTTAATAAAATTGATTTACCTGAGGCAGATGCTCATAAGGTTAAAACAGATCTTCTTCAACATGAAGTTATGGTTGAGGAAATGGGTGGTGAAACATTATGTGTTGAGGTATCCGCCAAAAACAAAATCAATTTGGATAAATTACAAGAAGCCATCGTGTTACAGGCTGAAATGATGGACACAATTACCGCAAACCCTGACCGTAAGGCTGAAGGGCGCGTGGTTGAGGCCAAAATGGAAAAAGGCCGCGGATCGGTTGCAACCGTTTTAATCCAACGCGGAACATTAACACCAGGCGAAATTTTTGTGTCTGGATCAGAATGGGGCCGCGTGCGTGCCATTTTAAACGATCAAGGCAAACAAATTAAAGAAGCCATTCCAGGGCAACCTGTTGAGATTTTGGGCCTAAACGGAACGCCATTGGCGGGTGATGACTTCGCCGTTGTCGGAACCGAAGCCAAGGCGCGTGAAATTGTTGAATATCGTGAACGCAAAAAATTAGAAGCCAAATCAACAGCATCCGCTGCAGGTGGATTTGAAGCGTTATTTGCAAAAGCCAAAGACGAGGGTGTTAAAACCGTTCTTCCTGTTTTAATCAAATGTGATGTTCAGGGATCGACAGAGGCGATCATTGGATCCCTACAAAAAATTTCCGAAGAAAATGAAGAAGTTGACATTCAAGTTTTACACAGTGGTGTAGGGGGAATTAGCGAAAGCGACGTCACATTGGCATCGGCCTCAAACGCTTTGATTATCGGGTTTAATGTTCGTGCGAATGCTCAGGCGCGGGATCTGGCGCAAAAAAATGGTGTGGATATGCGTTATTATTCCATCATTTACAACGTGATTGACGATGTGAAGGCGATGTTGTCAGGCATGTTGTCACCGAATTTACGTGAAGAATTAATAGGTTATGCTGAAATTCGTCAGGTGTTTAACATTACCAAGGTTGGTAAGGTAGCGGGATGTATGATCACATCCGGTTTCGTGAAACGTGGTGCCAAGGTTCGTTTGCTACGTGATGATGTTGTTATCCATGAAGGGAAATTAAAAACCCTGAAACGTGTTAAAGACGAGGTCAAAGAAGTCAAAGAAGGCACAGAATGCGGTATGGCGTTTGAAAAATATGATGATATCAAAGAAGGCGATATGATCGAATGTTTCGATGTCATCGAAGAAGCGCGGAGCGTGGCTTAAGCCAAGAAAACCATGAAACAACCATCACAAAGACAATTACGTGTTGCGGAACAAATTCGTGGGGTGGTCTCAACCGCCCTACTACGCGGACATTTTCACGATCAAATTTTGGTTGATCACGCCGCGGATGTAACCATTGGTGGCGTTGACGCATCGCCTGATTTGAAAAATGCAAAAATATATGTGATGTCTCTGAACAAAGGTGATCTGCCCGATATTTTAACGGCATTAAACGCAAATCGTCATTATTTTCAAAGTGAAATTAACCACCAATTAAATATAAAATTCACACCTAAATTGCATTTCAAAGAAGATGAGAGCTTTGCCGAAGCGCACCGCATAGAAGAATTATTGAAAAAGATTCAATAAAATTTGCAATTTTATAAACTATTCTCTATACAAACATCATGAAAACAACGAAACCTGCACGGAATAAAGTCAACGGATGGATCAATCTGGATAAACCTTTGGATATGACATCCACTCAGGCAGTTGGTAAAATCAAAAAAATATTGGGTATGAAAAAAGTTGGGCACGCCGGAACGCTTGATCCATTGGCGACTGGTATACTGCCTATTGCGGTGGGTGAGGCGACAAAAACGGTTCAATTCCTCCAAAATCGTGACAAGGGGTATGATTTCACTATTCAATGGGGAACCGCCACCGACACGGATGATATGGAAGGCGAAGTAATCACCACATCGGATGTTATTCCAACACAAGACGCGATCGAGGCCGCCCTTCCCACCTTTATCGGTGATATTCAACAAATTCCGCCGAGATATTCCGCGATTAAAATTAATGGAGATCGTGCGTATGATTTGGCACGCGAAGGTGTTGAATTTGAAATGCAATCAAGACAAGTTAGCGTCTATTCCCTAACATTAAATTCAATCAAAGATAATACGGCATCGTTTTCAATGACGTGTGGTAAGGGTACTTATGTGCGGTCGCTCGCTCGTGATTTGGCTCTCACATTGGGGACAGTTGGGCATATTACAGCCCTTCGCCGTACATTTGTTGGCGGATTTACGACACAGGATGCGATTTCCTTTGACAAACTATCCGAAATTGTGGATAAAGAGGGCGCTCAGGATGCTTTACTGGGGTTAAGACTTGCGCTGGACGATATCCCGGCTTTGCCTTTATCAGATCAGGAAGCGT
>JAUHXB010000142.1 GCA_030427215.1 Alphaproteobacteria bacterium
AAAGAGCGCCTTAAAAAACGTGGATGGAACACATCAACTTAATATCACAGTTGTCGTAGAAGTGTGGCGGTGGTGGCTCACCTCCATCAAATAATAAAGATGCGGCCTAAGGGGAACCAAAAAAAATCTTGTTTGTTGGATTAGTAATGAAGGAGAGACTGATGAATAAGCAAACTTTAGAAAAAGAAACCATTGATTTGGAAGAATGTATCAAAATATTCGACAAAGACATTGTTAGAGAGACTTTGCCACAAATCGAAACAATCGATGATGTGACACGAAATGTTGTGCAGGATCAAACGGGTGAATCAACACACTTTATTGACGCACAAATACACCATCAAATCGATCCATCATATCAATAAAAAAGAAAGGAGGTCACCATGGGTGACATCATTCGCATTATACTATCAATTTTAATACCACCATTAGGCGTAGCGCTTGAAGTTGGATTAACAAAACATTTTTGGATTAATTTAGTCCTTACATTGCTTGGCTATGTGCCGGGCCTTGTTCATGCGGTTTATATTATCGCATCAAAACGACCAATGACCTCAATATAACAGGAAAGGAGAGAGACATGAAAAACCTATCTTATATTTTTATTTTAACATCAACCATTGCGCTATCTGCCTGTGGCAATACCAAGGGTGAACGTGCATTATCTGGCGCAGGTGTAGGAGCCACAACAGGTGCGGTTGGAAGTGCTGTCACAAACGGTAGTGTTGGTGGCGGAGCGTTAATAGGAGCCGGAGTTGGTGCAGCAGCAGGCGCATTAACGGATGAAGACACAATCGATTTAGATTAACAGCTCTTAATATCACCAATCATAAAAAAAAAGCGCAGTTGATTTACTGCGCTTTTTCTTTGTCTTTTTGACCGCTTATAACACCACGGAAATATCCAAAAGCGAGTAATATTGCTAAAATGACAACAAATCCAGCAATAGCAACAACAAAATATCCAAATCCAATACATAGGCCAATAATTGAAGCCGCCCAAATGCTTGCGCCTGTGCTTGTCCCAACAATTTGATTTTCATTATCTTTATCTTTTAAAATTGCGCCCGCACCAAGGAAACCAATTCCGGTCAACGTTCCTGAAATAATTTTTCCGAGATCAAGAGAGACAAAATTATCCTTCGCAGCATAGGTTGCAAATAGCTCTTGCCCCAATATCGCTACAAGACATGTCGCGATGCAGACAATCATATAAGCGCGAAAATCAATTGGTTTGTTCTTAAGATCTCGATCAAGGCCAATCAAACAGCCCAGCAAGGCAGCTAGTCCAATACGCGCGATTAAATCAATAAAATTAAGGGTCTGTAATGGTTCAAACATGACAACAATTATATACTTAAAAACCCCGCAATAATAGCGGGGTTTTTGTAGTTATAGAGTTTCAGCTCTATCGAATAAATTGTATAACAACACGACGATTGGCTTGTGATCTCACTTCATCTGCTGTTTCAACAGCTAGGTTTGTCTCACCCATCGCATCTTCGTCTACAACAAAATTGCTCACGCCAAGATCTGTTAGATAATTTGATACATTATCCGCACGTTTTGCTGATAACATTTCATTATATGACATTGAGCCACGTGTATCAGTGTAACCCGCAACCCGAACTTCGCGCGGATTATATTTGGTAATTTCGCGTGCAGCCTTACGCAAAATATTTTGATCATCTGCTCGGACATTAGCGCGATCAAAATCAAAATAAACAACATATTCACTCAGAACATTTACGGGTGTGACGGTTACTTCATCATCGTCTTTTTGGCATGGATCTCTAAAACCTAAACGCTTTACGCCCCATGCATAACCCTGACATTGTTCATCACGATTAAATTCGTAATCATAGGCGCGTTGTTCCTCAATAGTTTTTGACTGCGTTGATAATGTCATTGCATCATTTGCAGATGCCATTGATGTTGTGGCCAAAAGACCCAGTGTTGCTAGTGTTAAAAATTTCATTTTTATTTCTCCTTTGTTAAATTTGTATTTGTATTTGACGATGCTATGGCCATTGTTTCATTAACATTTTCTGCAAAGCTTTCAACTTCGTATAAAATATCTTCTATGGGGTCATTGTTGTTTGCTTCCATTATAAATAAAGTCAAAAACGTAAATGTCAGACCAAATAAAAACGATAGGCATAAGTTCGAATAGTACATATCTTATTGATCGCTAATATCTTCGACAGATTCACTGACTGATTCTGCGGCGTTTTCAATTGCTGTGTCCTGATTTTCTTGGTAAACCATGTATCCAAAAACTGCAGCAACAGCAACAAAAATTAATGCTAATAATATGTTTGTGCTTTTCATTTTATATATCCTTTCATATTAGTTACATGAATCCATACACATCAAATGAATTATAGTTCCTTATATGTTTGAACATAAGTAAACATTAAAAATAAAGTCGTAAAATTCACGCGATATAATACAAAATTTAGCTCTGCTAATCGTTGTAACAACCGCATAATGATTATATTGATTTTGAAACCTTAGATTCGTTATACATTAACTTTTGGTACTGTAGAGGATGCTGGCTTATCAAGCGATTTGTCGGGTACGTGAACGGCGTCTTCAAAATCTTGATGAGCCTCATCTCTATCTGCTTCCAACTCTTTTTGCTCTTTATCCGTAAAAGCATGCTCAGCAAATTCAGCCTGCTCTCTCATTGGGGCAACCTGGTCATGAACATCTGATTTTTCAGAGACGATTTGGTCAGCCTTGCCCTTCATACCGTTTGTCACATAACTTAAATTCACATCGCCATCCAAATCATTTGAATAGTGAATCAGTTTTGAAAATTGTTCTGGGTAGTAGATATAGGGTACGTCTGTATCTTCAACAAATCGTGCATCCATCATCAACTTACCATAACCTAATAGACGCCCCAACAATCCATAGTTAATATCCATTTTACGAATTTCATCAAAACTTACTTCGTTAACTAAAACACGTAACAGGCCTGTTTTCATGAAAAGGCGCCTGTCAGAAGCAAAAATATAGGTTGATGCCCAAAATATTAATCTATTTAAAAAATAGATAGTGGCGAATATGATTGGTCCCCAAAGTGACACAAGTGCAACCCAAGCGGCTACGTTCACAAAAAAACCATCAGCATAAGCATTTTGATCAAGCCTTGGGTAAATAATGTTTTGGGCAATAAATTGGTTACCAATAAATCCCACAAGAACAATAATTGCACATAAAATAGCGGCCTCAACCAGATATATCCAATGAGGTCTATCAACGAATTTTAATTGTTCGCGACTTTGTAAAAATTGACTAAACTTTGTGGCCTTCATAAACAGAATACATTTTGATTAACTAATAGTTCCCTAAACTGCATTACAACAATTATTATATTTTAAAATCTACTTTATTTATATAAATCAAAAATTATTATCATCTTTTAAAAATAGATGATTACAAGATTTAGGGAACAAAAATTCATTTCACGCGTTATATTATTATAACCAAAAAAAAGGAGAAATCTAATGAACAAAGATATTATGCAAGGGAACTGGAAACAACTTAAAGGCTCTGCTCAAGAACAATGGGGTGAATTAACAGATGATCAATTGGATCAAGTTGAAGGTAACCGTGAACAGCTTGTCGGTAAAATTCAAGAAGCATACGGTAAAAGCCGTGATGAAGCCGAAAGAGAAGTAGAAAAGTGGGAAAAAACTCAAGCCGCTTAGTAATAAACAATAAATACGGCGTTTTCTTTATCAAAAAAGGGAGCGCTGTTTTTATTTTAGAATAAAAAGGATACTTAAAATGACAAACAAATTATCAGAAAAAAAAATTGCTTTCTTAGCAACTGACGGATTCGAGCAAGTTGAATTAACGAAGCCTTGGGACGCCATTAAAAATGCTGGAGCAGAAATTGAGTTAATTTCACTTGAGATAGGTGAAATTCAAGGATTCAACCACACTGATAAGGGTGATAAATTCAAAGTTGATAAAACCTTGGATGAGGTTAGCGCATCTGATTATGACGGGCTTGTGTTACCAGGTGGTCTACATAATCCTGATACGCTGCGTACTAAGGAAAAAGCAGTACAATTCGTCAAAGATTTTTTTGAACAGAAAAAACCAGTATCTGCCATCTGTCACGGACCATGGCTGTTGGTCGAGGCCAACGTTGTTAACGGGCGTACATTAACATCATTCGCAAGCATTAAAACAGATATTAAGAACGCTGGCGGACAATGGGTAGATGAGAAAGTCGTTGTCGATAATGGTTTAACGACAAGTCGTAATCCGGATGATTTAGAAGCATTTTGCAACAAAAGCATTGAAGAATTTTGCGAAGGCAGACACGAAAAGCAAGCGGCTTAATCTCTAGCAATTTAAAAGAGGTGTGTTGCAGACTAATGACAAATATTCTCAAGA
>JAUHXB010000143.1 GCA_030427215.1 Alphaproteobacteria bacterium
CTATTTCGTCAATGATTTTGGCTATAAGCTTTGAAACAAAAAATATCAAAATGGCTTGCGAAGAAGGTGGGGTGAAAGAGATTCCGTTGCACTTTTAACGGATTTTTGATCACATTTTTGAATAATGCCATTATGGACGGATATGCATTCCATTG
Source organism: Alphaproteobacteria bacterium (assembly GCA_030427215.1). Lineage (GTDB taxonomy): Bacteria > Pseudomonadota > Alphaproteobacteria > Micavibrionales > UBA1664 > UBA1664. Next base: position 156 of record JAUHXB010000143.1, read on the forward strand.
AATTTGTATACCAACCCTTAACAGTGACGTGATTGATACCATCCAGTGCTCGTTCTGCAATTGGTACCGATAATGTCGGTTTAATGTCCATCATTCCTGCGCCTGGAATTATAACAGCGATCAAGGATTTGCTTTGTAAATTAAAATATTCGTTTATCCCGTCCCTGGTATCTTCCGCGTTATCCATTGGCCCTACATGTGATAAAAGTTGCAATGATAAGACATCATCATACATTATAAGGACTGAGCAGGTTGCCACTCCGCCTGTTATTATCGGAGTACCATAATTTGCTATGCATGCCTTGCTTTGGCCAACGAAATAGGAATCTCTCGTCCTATTTAATTTTGGATTAATTATTAATTCGACTGGCGATGAAAATAGATCCATCATATTAACATATGATTTAAGGTGCTTTGATGCAATCTTTTTTTTTCGTATTCATTCAAACTGTCAATTTTCTAAATACCCCTTTAAACATGGACATGGATTGGTTTATTGGCTATAAACTGACCATTGATAATTGATAAATGGTAACCACATATGCTCGATAAATCTTTTGACTATTCTGCCGCTCAGGCTGATTTCACAAAACAATGGGAGGAAAGCGGTTTAACACAGGCCGATCCGTCATCGGATAAGGAACCCTTTACCATTATGATGCCCCCTCCGAATGTGAATGGCTCTCTTCACGTTGGGCATTCTCTGGTCATGACATTACAAGATGTGATGGTGCGATATCAACGCATGAAGGGCAAAGATGTTTTGTGGATGCCAGGGACAGACCATGCCTCAATCGCCGTAGATTTATTGATCAGAAAAGAATTAGAAGCAGAGGGGCTCAAAAAAGAAGATATTGGTCGTGAAGAATTTCTAAAACGCTGTTGGGCCCAAAAGGAAAAATCAGGCGGAACAATTATGCAGCAGGTTCGCCAATTGGGCGGAACACCCGATTGGTCACGCGAACGATTCACAATGGACGATGCCTATATGAAATCGGTGATCACGATTTTTGTAAAAATGTATCGCGATGGCCTTATTTACCGTGATCAACGGCTTGTCAATTGGGATCCGAAAATGCAGACCTCTATTTCTGATATCGAGGTTGATCACAAGGATGTGAAGGGTAAATTATATCATGTGAAATATCCATATGAGGATGGTTCGGGGCATATTTCCGTTGCTACCACACGGCCTGAAACAATTTTGGCGGATGGCGCAATTGCTGTTCACCCTGATGATGAGAAATATAAAGATTTGATTGGGAAATTTGTGGTTGTTCCAGTGGCGGATCGTATTATCCCGATTATTGCCGATGAATACGTGAAGGCTGATTTTGGATCAGGTGCGGTGAAAATCACCGCCGCGCATGATTATAATGATTTCGAAGTTTATAAACGTCATAAGGACAAAGGCATTCCGCTGATCAATTTAATGAATCCAGATGGCACAATGAATGAGAATTGCCCTGAGGATTATCAGGGGCTAGATCGTTTTGCCGCGCGTGACAAAATCATCGCCGATTTGGATGATCTGGAATATTTGGAAAAAATCGAAGACCATGTGCATCAGGTTCCTTATGCCGAACGATCCGGTGTTGTGGTTGAACCTTACTTGACCGATCAGTGGTATGTTGATGCTCAAACATTGGGGAAACCTGCGCTAGAGGCCGTTGAAAATGGCGACATGGAATTTGCACCAAAACAATGGGAAAACACATATTTTTCATGGATGCGGAATTTAGAACCATGGTGTATTTCGCGTCAATTATGGTGGGGATATCAAATTCCCGCTTGGTATGGCCCAGACGATAAAATATTCGTTGCCGAAACGGCAGATGAGGCTCAAGCTGAGGCCGATTCTCATTATGGTGAAGAAGTCGAATTACGCCAAGATGATGATATTTTAGATACGTGGTTCTCGTCAGGCCTTTGGCCTTTTGCGACATTGGGATGGCCTGACAAAACACCTGAATTGGATAAATATTATCCGGGTGATGTGTTGGTCACCGGGTTTGATATTATCTTTTTCTGGGTCGCGCGGATGATGATGATGGGCATGTATGTCATGGATGGAAAAGTGCCGTTTGATAAGGTTTATATGCATGGCCTTGTCCGCGATGCAAAGGGTGCGAAAATGTCAAAATCAAAAGGGAATGTTTTAAATCCGCTTGATTTGATTGAACAATATGGAACGGATGCCCTTCGTTTTACGCTGTGTGCAATGTGCGGGCAGGGTAGAGATATTAAACTTGCCGAACAACGGTTGGAAGGGTATCGCAATTTCGGAACAAAATTATGGAACGCGGCGCGATATTGCCAAATGAATGAGGCCATACCGCGCGCTGATTTCGATCCTGCAACCGTTAACCATGCCGTGAATCAATGGATTATTCATGAAACATATTCTGTTATTCAAACGCTTGATCAATCGATGGATTCTCACCGATTTAATGATGCGGCGAATGGGTTGTATCATTTTGTGTGGGGGACATTTTGTGATTGGTATTTGGAATTTACAAAACCGTTAATGGACAGCGATTACTCTGGTGAAACCCGCGCAACAACGGGGTGGGTTTTGACACAAATTATAAAAATATTAAATCCATTTATGCCTTATATTACAGAACAGCTAAACAAAGACCTTAATGTATCAGATGAATTATTATTGGGGCAAAATTGGCCTGTGGTTGATGCATCAATTAACTACGCGGGTGCGCATGAGCAAATATCATGGTTGCAAAATGTTGTGACTGAAATTCGATCTGTTCGTATGGACATGAATGTTCCTGCCTCTGCTAAATTGGGTTTATTGATTATGAATGCAAGTGGCGATGAGAAAACATGGTTGGATAATAATCAGGCCGTAATATCAAAAATGGCACGTATTGAAACATTTGATCATGTGACGGATATGCCCCAAGGTGCAATTCAAATTGTGATTGGTGGAATGACGTTGGGTTTACCCGTTGCCGATATCATCGATTTGGACAAAGAGCGCGAGCGTTTGAATAAAGAAATTCAAAAGCATGAAAAAGAAATTAAACAAATCGAAGGCAAGTTAGCCAACGAAAACTTTGTTTCTAAGGCACCTGCAGAAGTCGTCGAAGAGCAAAAAATCCGCAAGACTGAGGCCAATGTTATGATTGAGAAATTATCATCGGCATTGAAACAGCTCAATGTATAAAGACATGATACAAAAATTATTTAAGGCCGCGTTTGTTTGTCCTCATTTTATTTTGATGACGCTTGGTGGTATATCCATCGCCGCATTGACGGCGGCTCTAACATCGCAATATGTGTTTGGGATGCATCCATGTGAATTATGCCTGTATCAACGTATTCCTTATGCCGTTGTGATCTTGCTTGCAGGGCTTGGTATTATCGCGACAAAGGCTATGGGCGCAAAATACGGCGCGTTTAATATTGCGCTTTGCGGTATTGCTTTTTTAATCAATAGTGGGATTGCCTTTTTCCATGTTGGGGTTGAACAGGCGTGGTGGTCATATGGATGTTCCGTTCCTGATATGACTGGATTAAGTCCTGATGAAATGATGGCGGCGATTAAGTCTGCCCCAACTGTGTCGTGCAGTGATATTCCATGGCAGATGTTTGGTATATCGATGGCGGGGTATAATGTTATCTTATGTCTGGGATTGGGGATTTATGCCTTAATTGCTTCAACGACAGTTATAAAAAACAAATCAGCTCATTAATTCACTATCCCAATACAAAAAATCTCCCCAAGATTCGTGAAGAAAGTTTGGAGGGAATTTTTTACCGTTTCTTTGTAATTCATAAATGCTGGGTTGTTTTGGTGTTTTGCGTGGGTGCATTCCGCATGTTGAGGGTAGCTTGCTTCCCTTAGCTGTGTTGCAGCTACGGCAAGAGGCAACAATATTATCCCAACTGGTTTTTCCGCCTTTAGACCGAGGTATCACATGGTCAAAGGTCAATTGGTGGGTTTTAAACGGATCTCCACAATATTGACATTCCCATTCATCACGTAAAAACACGTTAAACCGTGTGAATACGGGGGTATCCGATTGTGGGATAAATTCTTTTAACGCCAATACCGATGGCAATTTCATGTCCAGCGATGGGGATGATACGATGCGCTCATATTCACTGACCACAATCACGCTATCACG
>JAUHXB010000144.1 GCA_030427215.1 Alphaproteobacteria bacterium
GGCCTAAGCAACCTTAAAAACTTATAATAATATCAAATGAAGCTACCCCTCGACACGTGCGCGAGGGGTTTCTTTATAATCATCTGGATTTAATACGCCAAAACCATCAAAAACAACCTTGTTCCGCCCTTTTTCTTTGGCTTCGTATAAATGCTTATCTGCAAGAGCCAAGACATCATCAACGGTATTTTGCTCTGTCCCATCAATATGAATTGCCCCAATGGATGTGGTGATATATAGCTCACCTTCCTCAACCGAAGCCGGAAAAGGGTTTTCTGCAACTGATCGCCTTAATCGTTCGGCGATATGACACGCCTTTTCAACAGGGACATCAATCAGAACGGCAATGAATTCCTCTCCGCCTGTTCTGGCCATAATGTCAAAACTTCTCAATCGGTTTTTAATACGATCGGAAAAGACCTTTAAAACCTCATCGCCAACCGAATGACCATGCGTATCATTAACATCCTTGAAATGGTCAATATCAAACATTAAAATGGCAATTGGCCGTTTTTGCTGTTGATCATCCTCACTTTGCAATAACTTTTCCAAATGGACATTGAGGTAACGTCGATTGAACAAACCTGTGAGCGTGTCTGTGAGGGCCATAGACAGACTCATTTCATAGTTGGTCTGTAATTTTTCCTGAACACGTTTGCGACGGATTTGGGTTTTTAAACGGGCTTTTAACTCATTACTGTCCACTGGGCGAACCACATAATCATGGGCCCCTATTTCCAAACCACGAGAGATTTTTTCATTATCGTTATTTGAAATCATAAGAATGGGAACGGATCGCGTTTTTTCATTTGACCGCAAATGCGATAAAAACCTCAATCCCTCGTCTTGGTTATTGCCCTGCAAATCAATAGACACAATGATGACATCAAATAAATATTGGTTGATTAATTCCATTGCCTGTAAACCCGTTGAGGCGAGGGAAACCATATGCCCTTGACCTTCAATTGTTTTACGAAATTTATCTGCCTCAAACCCTTGGTCTTCAATCAATAAGACATTCGCAGTGTCATTGCCTTCATAAGAATGGCAGCTTTCTTCAATGACGCCAAACGTCATTGCGGTATTTTCACGCGCGCGCCATTCATCCATTGTCATCTTTAAACGTATGAGAGATCGCACTCGTGCAATCAAAGCAGTGTCCTCAAGAGGTTTAGTTAAAAAATCATCGGCACCGGCTTCTAACCCATTCACACGATCAGTTGCATCAGTCAGCGCAGTGACCATAACAACCGGAATATGCTCGGTTTCAGGATTGGCTTTAATACGACGACAGACCTCAAACCCGTCCATTTCAGGCATCATAACGTCAAGCAGAATCAAATCAGGTTTTTCTTTTTCAGTAATTTCAAGAGCCTCTGCACCACTATAAGCAGAAATAACTGTATAATATTCGTTTTTAAGCTTTGCTTCCAAAAGCTTAACGTTAGGCATAATATCATCAACAACGAGTATTCTGGCCGACATAATTATTTATTTCCCTGAGTTTTGATTATTTGAATTTAAATGATTATTGATTGTATCAATAAAACCAACGATTGAAATGGGTTTTGAAATATAACCTTCGCATCCGCATTCTTTAATTTTATCTTCATCGCCTTTCATTGCAAAGGCAGTGACTGCAATAATCGGTATATGTTTTAATTTGTCTTCGGCCTTAATCTGGCGTGTAATATCCAATCCTGAAACCTCTGGTAATTGAATATCCATCAAAATTAAATCGGGCATAACATCGAACGCCATTTCCAACGCTTTTGTCCCATCACGTGTTGTTGAGGTCACATATCCATGAGCCTCAAGAAGATCATTAAACAACTTCATATTTAATTCATTGTCTTCAACAATTAATATTTTGTGACCATCTTCTTTTTCCATCGTTGTTAAGATTATCAACGTTTTAGCATAACTACAACAGCATAGTTGTTTCATTTGGCACGGCTTTCGCAAATAAAAACTTATAAAAATAATAACAATAAAAAAACGAGAGATTAATGCATTTCGATACACAAGAATGGACACAAAACGTTGCTGCTCCTCCACGGAAATCAGACTATGTCACTATGCCGTCAACGGTGAATGACGATGGAAACAACCTATGGTCCTTGCTTCATTACAGTATCAAAACCATTCGTAATCTTGAAAACTATATCACCAATCTAAAGAAAGAGCTGTCCGATAAAAATAGCCGCATTCAAGAGCTTGAAAAATTGTCTATACATGATAAGCTGACCCAGATTTTAAACCGCAGGGGATTTGACAATGCCTTGGATAAAGAATTAGATCGCCTTTATCGTAATAAAAAAGACACATCCCTTATCTTAATGATTGATCTGAACAACTTTAAATCAATTAATGATACCCACGGTCATTCTTTCGGTGATCAGGCGTTAAAGCTTGTTGCGAAAACGATTGAACACAATATCCGCACGATGGATGTCGCGGCTCGCCTTGGTGGTGATGAGTTTGGCGTTCTCCTGACACAGGCAAAAACTGATAAAGCTTTGGACCGAGTTCAAGATTTGGCACGAAAATTGAATAGTCTAACAATAAGAAGTGGCAACAAGATTATCCGCCTAAGCGCAAGCATAGGAATTAGCCCTATTAAAGCCGGCGACACAGCAGAAAACATTTTGAATATTGCCGACCAACGCATGTATGACGACAAAAGGAAGAGGAAGAAAACGAAAGACAAAAAAGAATTATAAGAATAAAGCGGCGAGCCGACCCTACCCCTAACCCTATAGGCAACCCGCTTTTCAATGAAACATTCAAATCCTTCATGAAGGTCAACGGTGTTTCATCTCCATAGAAATCCGGTTCTGAAAACTCCTCCCTAACCCTATTCAGAGCCGGATTTTTTTTTATTTCATTCTACAACCGATCGCTATGATGCACATCCAAATCGCGGAACCTTGTGTATTTTCCTTCGAAGAAGAGGGTTTCTGTTCCTGTTGGGCCGTGCCTTTGTTTGGCGATGATGATGTCGGCCTTGTTATAGGCCTTGTCCATTTTTTCCTGCCACGCCGCCATTTTTTCCGCGTCGTCTTCGGCGGGTTGCGCGTTTTGAAGGTAATATTCATCACGATAAATAAACATCACAACATCCGCATCTTGTTCAATCGATCCCGATTCACGAAGGTCAGCCAATTGAGGGCGCTTGTCCTCTCGGTTTTCAACACCACGCGATAATTGCGACAGGGCAATGACGGGAATTTGTAATTCCTTTGCAATCGCCTTTAACCCTCGCGTGATTTCTGACACTTCTAAAACGCGGTTTTCCGATTGTTTTGATCCTGTTCCGCGGAGGAGTTGAAGATAGTCAACGATCAACATTTCCAAACCATGCTTGCGTTTCATGCGACGCGCACGTGTTCGCACGGCCGTAATTGTTTGCGCGGGTGTATCATCGATATACAATGGAATTTGCGCCAAACGCCCTGCGGCCTCGGCTAATTTTCTAAACTCATCGGCATTAAAATCACCACGACGGATTTTATCCCCTGGGATTTCTGATAAGTCACATAATAAACGAGACGCCAATTGATCCGCCGACATTTCCAGTGAGATTATCCCAACGCGTCCGCCTTCCGTTCCACCAGACATGGCAAAAGCGTTTGCGGCGTTATAGGCAATATTGACCGCCAGCGCTGTTTTCCCCATCGCCGGACGCGCGGCAAGGATAAGCAGGTCAGACGGTTGCATCCCACCCAGTCGTTTATCCATATCGCGAAGGCCAGTCGTTACCCCCGTAACCTGACCATCGGTTTGAAATGCCTTTTCCGCATTTTGGATGGCGACGCCAACGGCGTCTTTCATCGTGACAAACCCGCCATTATTGCTTTCGCCCGATTCCGCCAAATCGTATAAACGTTTTTCCGCCATTTGCAGGCAATCATCGGCCTCAACATCAATATCTTGTTCAAACGCGTCATTGACGACATCGCGCCCAATGGCGATGAGTTCACGACGGACAAATAATTCATTGATAATTTTAGCGTAATGCGTGGCGTTAATGACGGATATAACTGATGAGACAAGGTCAGAAATATATGTCGCCCCGCCGACATCTTTTAAATCATCATCCTTTTCGAAATAGGCCTTGAGCGTGACCGCATCGGCATTTTGACCACGATCCGTAATTTTTAAAATGGCATCATAAATCCGTTGATGAACAGGCACAAAAAAATGATCGGCACGTAGGAAGTCAGAAAAATTTTCAACAATGCGGTTATCTTCTAATATCGCCCCCAACAGCGCCTG
>JAUHXB010000145.1 GCA_030427215.1 Alphaproteobacteria bacterium
TATGACACATCCATTAGAACATATCCGAAATTTCGCCATTATCGCCCATATTGACCATGGGAAATCAACGCTTGCCGATCGTTTAATCCAAACTTGTGGTGGATTGGCAGATCGTGAAATGTCCGAACAGGTTTTGGATAATATGGACATCGAAAAAGAACGCGGCATTACGATTAAGGCACAAACGGTTCGCCTGAAATATACTGGCGCGGATGGCATTGATTATCAATTAAATATCATGGACACACCCGGCCATGTTGATTTCGCGTACGAGGTATCACGGTCTTTAGCCGCATGCGAAGGCTCCCTCCTCATCGTTGATGCGACACAAGGGGTTGAGGCGCAAACTTTGGCTAATGTGTATCAGGCCATTGATAACAACCATGAAATCATCCCCGTGATTAATAAGATCGATTTACCCGCCGCGGATGTTGATCGCGTGAAACAACAAATCGAAGATGTGATCGGCATTGATGCGTCCAACGCGATAGAGGTTTCAGGGAAAACAGGAATAGGCATTGATGACTTGTTGGAAGCAATCGTTACACGCCTGCCCGCTCCAACCGCCCCAGCCGATCAACCGACAAAGGCCCTCCTCGTTGATTCATGGTATGACGCTTATTTGGGTGTGATGATCCTTGTCCGTGTCATGGAAGGCACTTTGAAAAAAGGCCAGAAAATACGATTTATGAAGGCCAAATCATCCGAACAAATTGACCGCGTCGGCATCTTCACCCCCAAACATGTGATGGTGGATGAATTGGGCCCTGGCGAAATGGGGTTCATAACCGGATCAATTAAAGAGATTAGCGAAACAAAAGTCGGGGACACAATCACCGATGATAAAAATCCATGCACAGAGGCCTTGGAAGGATTTAAACCATCCATCCCAATGGTGTTTTGTTCACTCTTCCCCGTTGATGCATCCGATTTTGAACATCTGCGTGACAGTCTTGGGAAATTGGCTCTCAACGATGCATCCCTCCATTATGAACCAGAAAATTCACAAGCCCTTGGATTGGGATTCCGATGTGGTTTCCTTGGCCTATTACACATGGAAATTATCCAAGAACGCCTGTCTCGCGAATTTGATTTGGATTTGATTCCAACCGCGCCAAGCGTTGTTTACAAATTACACATGACCAATGGCGATGTCGAAGAACTCTATAACCCAGTGGACATGCCCGACCCTGTGAAGGTTGATAAAATTGAAGAACCGATTATCAAGGCAACAATTTTGGTTCCCGATGAATATTTAGGCGGATTATTGCAATTATGCGAGGAACGCCGCGGAACGCAAATTGACCTGACCTATGTCGGGGCGCGTGCCATGTTGGTGTATCACTTACCCTTAAACGAAGTGGTCTTTGATTTTTATGATCGCCTGAAATCCATCTCTCGTGGATACGCATCATTCGATTATGAATTGGATGGCTACAGCGAAAATGATTTGGTCAAAATGGATATCCGCGTCAATGACGAACCCGTGGACGCGCTTGCCATGATTGTTCACCGATCACAAGCCGAACGTCGAGGCCGCCAATTATGCGAACGATTAAAAGACCTCATCCCACGCCAACAATTTAAAATCGCGATACAGGCCGCGATTGGTGGACGCGTGATTGCCCGCGAAACCCTGTCCGCCTATCGCAAGGATGTGACGGCCAAATTATATGGTGGTGATGTCACGCGTAAAAATAAATTGTTGGAAAAACAGAAAAAAGGGAAAAAGAAAATGCGCCAATACGGAAATGTAGAAATCCCACAAAGCGCATTCATCAACGCGCTGAAAATGGGTGATGGTTAATACATCATCTCCTAAAAAATGGTTGTGGATCTCGTCTTCTTTTTAAAGGGGCTTCAAATTTTGCCTGAACTTCGCGGGCTAATCTCTCTTGTGGAAGTGCCTCATAGAGGCGATGGGATATAACACGGGCCTTTGCATTAAGCTTTTGCTGTCCTTTAATGATAGCCGCATCCATAACAATGCGATGATCTGTTTCATCCTTTTTACAGCTGCAAAGCCTTACAGTTTCCAACCCATGGAATAATTCATGCACAAAGGCCGATAAAAAATCAACCTTGTTCGTTATAAGGGCATCAGGATGTGTATTTAAAGTGATTTGATCTTTTACAGTGTTATTTTCAAATGATAAAAAGGCATGTTTGGCACACAAAGTATTTATAGTTGCATCATCATTCAATGTCGGAAGCATTTCAGTCAGAATAATATCTGTTCGATGCGCCAACCCACTGAATAACGTATCTTGCTTTGCAATCTTATGCGCGACAAGTTTAGCCCGTTCAGCGACACCCCTTACTTTTGCTTGATCACCCCAAGACCAATTATCATCATCGAGTAATATTACTGGATCCGCCACGAATGCGTCAGACGCCTTGATTGCAAATGCATGAGCCGAAGTTTTGAAATCATTTGAATAATCAATGCCATTTAATGTTTCAACCATCTGGTCGATATGAGGTTTAATTGAGGCTTGGGCTCCACCCCTGTCATGTTTAGCAGCCATGACAAATTCAATAAGCCCGTCAATTTCTGCATTAATCTCATTGAATATTTGCGCCATTTGTAATGGGCATGGCATTACATTGTTTAAAGTCATAATAATTTATACATTATGAAAATACAAAAAGCAACTTTTAATTAAACCATCACCCGTAAAATTACACGGTCAGAATCAATCATAACGGTTTTGGCTGCTTTCCTTGGAAGTGGAATGCTTTCAGCACGGCATAAAACCATCAATGCCGCAGCAACAAAATCGCGCGAATAGGTGATTTTTGATTTTTCACCGATCTGCGGATTGACAATGATAACATCAATATTATTTGCATCATCGGGGGAAATAGAAATCGATTTAATGGCACCCGCCATTAATTTTGGCGCATCATCCTGTTTTTGTGACAAGGTATAAAGCCCTTTATAGGTTTCATTCAAGTCAAAGATAATACGGCGGTCTTCACGGGGCATTGTTTATCCTTGTATGCAAATCATTCGAATTTATTAACGTTCTTCTATTAAAAATACTAAAATAGTCTAAAATGAAAGTTAACATGACACAAGTTGCAGACAATAATAGTGAAATCAATGTCGATGAGAAACTCGACAAGCTTGAAACCTTTATCGCGCGCCGTTTTGATGAAATATCAATGGAAATAGAGGCCACATCGCAATTAATGGAAATGGCCGAAGAGGACGCAGGCAAACGTTTTACCGACATGTTAGGCATGTTAAATGCAATATCCTTTACCGGGGATGGATCAACGCCCGCCAATTCAGGAGCAGAATTAGAAGCCGTCGTTAAAGAAACAGAAAAGGCCGCAAACACCATTATGGATTCGGCGGATGGAATACAAAAAATTTTGGATGATCATGATGATTTATTCACATCAGATATGCATTTAGCGCCAATTGCGGAAGCAATTCATTCCAATGTCCACAATATTATTATGGCATGTGGGTTTCAGGATTTGATCTCTCAACGTGTGACAACTGCGCTTGAAAATATACGGTCAATTGAAGAAAGATTAAGTTCAACGCTTTCTAAATTTGGAATTGACACAACGGCGGCAAAAGAAAAAATGATTGATAATAAACACGATGACCTAACCGTCACGCAAACATCATCCCAAGGGGATATCGATGCATTATTTGATTGAGATTGCTTTGAATTTGAAGTAACGTTAAACATATATTCATAACTTCTGCCTATAATAAATAAAGAATTAGGGAAGTATGAATTTATGAGTCAATTAGCAAATCAAATGCAGGCAAAGATGGCGCAATCGCTTGACCACCTTAGAAAACAAGAAATGGCCAAGGTAAAAGCCGCAGGTGATGCTGTTTTAAAACTCCCTGATATTAATGGTTCTGTTGAGGCCGTAACAAACAATGAGTCATTCGCATCGATGAACAGAGACGATGCCGCAATGATTGTAACGCAAGCCGCAGGCATACCCGGCATGGATATGGTGACGGAACAAATTGTAACAACGGCCATTGATTTTTATGGTGATCGCAAGGCCGCGCATGGACGCCCTCAGGACAATCGGGCAATGTCATTGAAACAAGAAGCGGATATAAAACGACAAATCGAACAACACTTACAAACTCTTTTTGAGGCCGACAAAAAAGCAAAATATTATGCTTCGGCAATGAGTTGCGGCGATAATATTGGTTTTAAGTGCGAGGCAACCGGTGGAATCGTAACAAATTACGA
>JAUHXB010000146.1 GCA_030427215.1 Alphaproteobacteria bacterium
CCCGGCGGGGTTTATCCCTTCCGGGATTATTTTTTATTAAATAATACTTGAATTTGCGATTAAGTCGCCCGCGGCAACCAGATCATCAACAGATAAACCGTCAAGGGTATTGCTATCAAATATTTGGGCCATGCGGGCAAAATTGCCATCACCATTGACGCTGATATGCATATCGGTAAAGGTGGTTCCACGATCAACAAAATAAACAAAGTCGTTAATATCGCTGACACCATGAGTATAACCAGATAAGACATCTGTAATATTAAGGTTATCGCCTTCGACCAAATTAAAATCAAAATATCGGTCATGAATTCCGTTCCATTCGGTAAGGCCAAATGTGTCTGCATTCTGGTTTCCGTACATCACATCACCATCGCCTTGGCCAAGGAATGTATCGTTCCCTCCATTTCCAACAAGACGATCGAATCCTTCACCACCAATAAGGATATCGTCTCCACCACCACCATAAAGGTCATCATTGCCTGTTTCGCCATATAATGTGTCATGCCCTGATCCACCATTGAGGTAATCACCATCGGCGCCACCATAAATTGTATCATTACCGGAATCACCAAACAGACCGTCGCCTCCTTCGCCGCCGTATAATGTGTCATCATCATTTCCACCATATAAGCGATCACCGGCACCATCCCCGTATAGAATATCTTCACCATTTGAACCAAAAAGATAATCCATGCCATCACCACCATGCAAAGAGTCATTTCCTAATTCACCATAAAGGAAGTCGTTATCGGCGCCACCATACAGAGTATCACCATCATCACCGCCATAGAGACGGTCAGCCCCTGCATCACCGTAAAGTGTATCTATGCCCACACCACCAACAACAACATCATCACCATCATTTCCATGAATAGTGTCGTCGCCATTTTCACCAAATAATGCATCATTTCCTGCATTCCCGTTAATGGTGTCATTGTCATTTCCACCATAGAGGTAATCACGCGCTGATCCTCCGTTAATGGTATCTTCGCCATCCAAACCATAGGCATAGACACGCGCGTCACCCGTGATGGTAATTTGATCATCGCCAGCGCCCGCATTCAAAACACCAAGAAGAGAAGCATGACCACCATTATAAGTGATTTGATCATCACCCGCGTATGACGACACACGATAAACGCCGCTCGCAGCACCATTTAATAATACTGCGTCAACTGAAATAATATCAGCACCAATACCTGATAGAGTTTGTCCATATTGAACATTATTCAGATCAACGGAAACGCCGGCTGAATTTGTGAAGTTTGTATCGATTTGTTCAAAACTATTCCCTACAAATGTTGTAATTATAGTATTTCCAATACCAACATATTCAACATTCCCTCCAAAATTTTGTAAAGCAACAGTATCATTACCAGTTCGTGTAATACGCATATAATTTGTATCACCACCCTGCCCAGCATCTCCGGATGTCACAAAATGTTGACCATTCAAATCATTATATTCGCGCAGATTCCATGCCGCACCACGATTCCCAATATTCATCATGATTTGGTCAAGTGATGTTGCATTTTGTAGCTCAGCATGGGTATAGCTCACACCGTTAAACACATATGTTTCAACATCATTGATAGTATCGGTAAAACCAGATCCCGCATGAGTTATTGTGGCGCGTGTTCCATTAATAACAGAAACGGTTACATCCGCCAGATTATAGCTATATTCAACCGTATCACTACCTTGACCGCCATTGATTGTATCGCTTCCCAATGATCCATGGAAAGTATCATCACCATTATTTCCGCTTAGAACATTATTATGCTCATTTCCAAAAAATGTGTCATCGCCCGATCCACCAACGGCATTTTCAATGACTGCATTAATGGCGATCGCTAAATTCCCAGTTCCGCCGCCCACATGACTGAATTCGCCATCATTCAAATTGATCGTTTGGTTATTTGACCACCCCGATACATCAATAGTGTCCGTTCCATTGCCATCCCATATGGCAACAACAGGGCGAATATTGACATTAAAATCAAATTGAGATGACCCAGCGTTAGAGTTAAATCCGTATGTTGTATCACCCGCACGGGCATTCATATTTGCACCATAAATTGTTTGCATCGCCAAAATATCATAAATCATTGGCGTGGAGGCATATTCTCCTTGGTGGTTTGCACCTGTATTGGACGCATTAAAATAAGACATCACCGAATATTGGTGAGAGTCATTTACAAATTGGGCATTGGATGAATAAGTTGCCGATCCGTTATAATTTCCCGTATGCCCCAAACCAAGTGAATGCCCAATTTCATGAATTGCGGTGAGCAGGGCATAATCGCCTAGCTCATTAAAATTACTCCAATACCATGCAGATGTATCAATAGAAATCGTATTGCCTGCTAATTCTAACGCGCCATCAACAACAACCCCTGTGTTATTTCCTGACCATGCACGTCCGTCAAACCCTCGCTCAATTGAAATATCGGCGCCACTGCCTACCTCTTGGAATGTAATATCAGCAACATCGGCCCATGTTTGAAAAGCCATTATCAATCCAGCCTTTTGTGATGCTGTATACTGATTGCTAACTGAAAACGTAATGGTATTATCTGATGATGTATTCCACTCCCGTGAAATTGTTCCAACATCTGACCAAAATCCATTGATTAAATAATCGGCAAATTGTGTTGGTGTTGCGGTGACCGTTGGTGCGAAAACACCATCACTTCCATTATCGAAATTGTCATTATCCAAAACACCTTCGCCAGACTTCGTCTGCATACACGCAGAACATCCACAAGATTTTGGTAAATCAGAAAGATTTAACGACGTATTTATCGTTTCAGACATATTTTATATTTCCCCTTAAGCCCTACTTATAAGCACAGTAATTATTTATGTACTTTACTAGGATAAGGTAAAGACTTTATAAACATCTTAAACTTGTATAAAATTCGAAATATATGGCGCAATTAAACAATCTTTTATTTACCTATTTGGCAAAAGAATTTTTGAAAAAATTCCTCGTATTTTTTATAATTTTTATGGGTATTGTCTTTTTATTTGATACGATTGAACTCGTGCGTAGAGCAGATAGCGATGATCAAATTCCGTTAGGCATATTACTACAGCTAGGTCTTTATAAATTACCAGAGGTAGGACAACAAATCTTACCTTTCATCGTCTTATTTGCGGGAATTGCAACATTTCGATCATTAAGTGACCGCCAAGAATTGGTCTGTATTCGATCAGCAGGATTGTCCGTATGGCAATTTATTATACCAATTCTATCAACAACACTGGTATTTAGCTTATTTTACCTGACAATCCTCAATCCTTTATCAGCCATGGCCATGAAGCATTATAATGATTTGAATAATAAATATTTTGGCAGTGGGGTTGAGACAATTACTCAAATTGATGACGGATTATGGCTTCGCCAAGAAGACGAGACTGGCAATTTTATTTTAAAAGCGGGAACATTAGATGCCAAAAAATGGATTATGAACGACGTAAACGTATTTTTCTTTGATGAAACAAACACGCATATTCAACGTATTGACGCAAAATCTGCACAGTTAAAACCATCTGAATGGGTGTTTAAAACTGTTTCCGTTCACCGTGTTGGTCAAGCTCCTTCTATTCTTCCGACGCTTTCTCTTACAACAACATTAACGGCTGAGACTATCACCGAAAGCTTTTCAGATCCGCAAACAATTTCCTTTTGGCAATTGCCCTATTTCATATCATCCCTTGAAACCACAGGGTTGGATACGACAGATATGCAGGCCTATTACCATGGATTATTATCCCAACCACTTTTGTTGATTGCGATGATCTTTGTCGCCGCCGCAATTACACTGAAAACACAACGAGGATCCACTATCTTGCCCATTATAATTATGGGTTTGGGATTGGGTTTTATAATTTTCTTTATGATCGGGTTTTTAAGGGCTCTGGCATTGGGACAAGAGTTTCCAATCATTCTGGCCGTTTGGTCTGTGCCTTTTATTATCTTACTATGTGCGACAACGTGGCTGGCACAACGCGAAGATGGGTGACTTTTGATTTCGTGTCATGTACCCTTTTACCATGACATATACACCCCCTATCGATGATCAGAAATTTATCCTTAATCACATGATCGGGCTTGATGCCCTGCAATCGCTGCCAAACCAATCCGAATTAGATGGTGATTTGGTTGACGCGGTGTTGGAAGAGGCAGGAAAATTGGCGCGTGATGTTCT
>JAUHXB010000147.1 GCA_030427215.1 Alphaproteobacteria bacterium
CAAAAATATCAGATGACATCTTTACATCTGCACGTCGTCCAGCCACATCCAAAAACATGGATCGCAGATTTTTCAACATAAAGTCAAAGAAATAGGCAATGGTCACACCAATTGCCAAAACCCAAAGTGTATCCACCGCGTTGTTTGGGACAACACGGTCATAAACATTCATCACAAATAATGGCGATATCAACGCAAAAATATTAATAAATACCGCGCCCAACATGACCTCAACATAAATTGATTTATTAGCGCGCAAGGCCGACCAGAACCAATCCCGCCCTTTTTCCAATAGGGCCGGCCCTGCGCGATCATCGGCGCGGAATGTCGGTCGAATAAAAAAGCTGTTGCCCGTATAAATCGGCGCAAGATCTTTTAAGGTCATGTCCTTATTTTCATCGGGTGTTTCGGGAAAGCTGACCACATATAATGTCCCTGCATCGACCGACTTTTTACCTTTTTTTGACTTAATGATGTCTGATCCATCGGCGGTTTTAATTTCTTTTAAGATACAGGCCTGCCCACCTTCCAAGATCAAAATACACGGTAAGTTAGGCGCAATAGCAAGCGCAGGCAATGTTTTAGTAACAAGCCGTGCCGATAAATCCGCACGTTCAGACGCGCGCACAAATAATGTCGGTGTAATACCACTTTTGGGAACAGGAAGCCCCGCAATCAAAGCATTTGCTGATATGCGCCGACCATAATGCCCCGCCATCACTTGCAAACATTCCAATAATGGGTCTTTCAACGCAATGCGATCGGCCTGCAACGGCCATGCAAGATTTTGTTGCTCCTCTGCATCAGATTGCATTTGGGCCTTGGCCTGTTCGATGTCGTCTTTGTTTTCATGTGTGTTTGTCAAAGGAAGATACCCTAAATTCGTGAATATGCATTGATTATGCAGAAATTATCTTAATAATATCTTTATTTCACGCCTTTGACCAGAGAGACAAAAAAAAGGCTGTCATAAATGACAGCCTTTCAAAAATTCTTATGTTTTAAAATTATTAGTAATCAACCAATTGTGCCGTAGCTTCCGCAGGAACAGACACGCCCATTGTTGGCAATAATTTCCCTTTTAAAGCGAGCAAGCGATATACAGCCAACATTTCTAGATATTCTGAGTTCACAGCATTAGAGCGTGATACGAATAATTCATTTTGCGAATCCAAAACATCCAACAATGTTCTGCGGTCTAATTCAAACTGATCTTTATAGGCCGCAACGACTTTTTCATTTGCAACTGCTTGTGCCGCAAATTCATTGGCTCTCTCACCCGCCGATACCATGGCCGCCCATGTTTGACGAACATCGTTTTCCAAGTTACGGGCCGCATCTGTTCTTGATTCCTTGGCTTGGGCGTGACGATAAACATGTTCACGACGAAGGGCGGTATCAATTCCACCACGGTAAATATTCCAATTCGCAACGATTTGCGCCGACGCCGATTTATCATTACCATCTTGCCCACCTAAATCTTCATTTTGGCGACCTTGTAATTGCAAATCAACTTCTGGCCAGAAACCAGCTTCTGTGGCTTCATATTCTTCCCAAGCGACATCCATATCTGATTCAAAAACACCTAATGTTGGCGAATTTGTCATTGCAACCGTTACGGCGTCATCTACATCTTGTGACACGGCCTCAACAGGCAAAACCGGCATAATAAGGATATCTGGTTGCTCACCAATTTCACGAATATATTGTGCTTCGGCAACGCGCAATGCTTCTTTTACATTGGCGATATTTGCCCTTGCCGCCGCCAATCGTGCTTCGGCTTGTGCGATATCGGCCTCAGTAGACCTTCCCGCCTGAACCGTTGCGATAATTTCATTCAACATTGAAATATGCTCTTGAACATTATCACGAGCAATTTTTAACAAATCACGTTGACGCAATACTTCCAAATAAGATTCAATGATTTGTAATCCAACTAATTCAGCTGTCTCGTGAACACGAAATGCAGCTGATTTCGTTCTGGCTTCTTGACGATCAACTTCGTTTGATGCCCCAAAACCGTCAAATAACATTTGTGTTAGTGTCGCACTGTAATCATAAATTCCACGCGTTTTATCGTCGACACCTGCCAAGGCAGTCCCCTGATCATCTGTCCATTCAACACCTGTGCTTGCGGCCAAATCAATTGATGGGAGGAATAAACCTCTTGCTTGTCTCAACTCTTCATCTGTTGCACGGCGATTATTGGCAACAACCCCATATTCCGGGTTTGAATGTAAACCGCGTGTCAAGGCATCTTCTAATGACAGCTCTTCCGCGCTTACCGGCAATATTGCCAATCCAACTGTAAATACGCTTGCTAACAGCGCTGATTTTAGAAGCTTAGTCATCTTCCACTCTCCATAAATTTATTGTTATTCGTACTTAGCATACTGACTAGAAAAAGCAAGTGCACAGTTTTAAACTGTGCACTTACATTCATTCAATATTTTAATAAACGTCGATATGACCTTTATTAAACAAATCTTCTACATTCAAATTTGTTTCATTTTTAATCAACGCAACATTGTGGAAATCTCCACCTTGACCATCTGTATTGACCTGAATCATAGAGTCTCCCCCAACTATTTGAACACGGACAAATTCGTTAATATCGCCGTTAAATCCAAAACCACTTACGACTTGTTCAAGGCTGATCACATCACCCTCGGCAAGATTAAAGTCCCATATAGTATCATGAGTGGCGTTATTGGCCTTATCAACATAGATGTTGAAGAGGTCAGCACCAGCACCACCAGCAAGATCGTTGGAGCCATGCTCACCCATAAGGATGTCGTTTCCGCCACTACCATAAAGGATGTCATCACCAACCCAGCCACGAATAATATCATTACCAACATTTCCTGATAACACATCATTATCGTCATCACCAAAGACCATTGCGCCATCAGTGATGTTTGTTTTATAGGTTGCTCTGCCGCTAATCGTTGTATTCGTTTGCGTAAAGCCGTTATAATCCGCCGCATGGTTCGGTGAAACCGTTGCGTGGACAACATTCACGGTTAAATCCGCCTGAGAAACATCACCATCAGAGTCAACGATTTTGTATGACAATTTTTCTTGATGATTAGAATTCGGATTCGTCTGCCATGATAAATATGCGTAAGAGCCGTCTTTAAAGATATAGAAATACCCATAATTACCTGCTACAGCAATCACATCACCACCAGATGAGAAACCATAAGTCTCATTGAAAGGAGATGTTACGGATTGAATAACATTCGTTCCTTCAACACCCAACTGATCAGCACCATTATTATCCTGATTATAGTTCGTGATAAGATTTCCAATTGTTGTCCAATCACATGTCCACATCGTCACAACATCATCATTAGCAATTGGTCCTGTATCTTGAACACGGACTGTTAATGTTGTGACAGCCGTATCACCATCCGCGTCTTTTGCAATGATATCAAAATTCAAATTAATGATTTCATTTGGATTATTTGGTGATTGGTGATCCAACGGATAATTCTGCACAAATGTATAAGCGCCGTTCGCATTAATATGTAACGTGAACACGATTGTGTTTCCAACTTTACCGACATAGCTGTTGCCGCTAAGGTTTTCAACCGTTATCGGCTGGCCATGGAACTGCAAAACACCATCTTTTATGGCACCACTTGCGCTAAATCCTCCAGTTGATGGAACGCAGAATACTCCAGGCCCATCACCACCAAAGTTGGTAATAACCTGTCCCGAGAAGACATTTGATGAAGAAAGAGTACTTTCCCGTGAAAGAATAGAGTCAGGCGTTGTGATCACCGGTGTATCATCACGATCAACAGTTAATATAAGCGTCTGAGTACGTGTAGCTGTATTATTAGAAAGGTTAAAGTCTCTATCTGTTACACGTTCTGTTGTTGTAACACTTACACTCAAATTATATGTTCCAGAAATATTATTCGGCACATTGATTTTCAAGTTACCTAGCTGGTTAACAGGAACATCCCATACATTAGAAGAGCCAGCAACTTTTGTACCGTTATTAAGCGTTGCGCCATCTGGAAGACCTACAATTCTTACTAAACCGAGGCTTTCAGACCCATCAGTATCAACCAAAGATGCGGAAATATCCAAATCAATCATTGTGCCCTGTTCACCTGATGCATTAGACACAT
>JAUHXB010000148.1 GCA_030427215.1 Alphaproteobacteria bacterium
GCCTTGGAAAACTGGCGTGCCCATTGTTATTGGTTCTTCCGAACCATCTGTCCGAATGATTTTGGCAACACCTTTGATTTCGGTCACTTCACCGATTTGGTTTGAATTTGTATAAGTCATGGTCATATCCCCTAAAATTGTTCAACGCGACCTATTGCATCTGGCAATACCGCTTTAACGCCTTATACTGACCTAGAATACAGAGGAAATATTAAGAGGGGGTTATGATTGGTTCGAATTCGAACTAATTCTGATAAGTTTTAAGGAATTCAATGAGTTGAGGCTCTGGAAGAGGGCGGCTATATTTATATCCTTGTGCCATTTCGCAATTTGATTTCAGGAGGAGAGCTTCTTCGTGGTCTTCCTCAACACCTTCAGCAATGAGGCTCATATCAAGGCTTTTAGCCAAATTAATAATGCCTTTGACAAGATTAAGCGCGCTTTTATCCCTGGTCATTTGAACAACAAAGCTACGATCTATTTTAATCGAACTAATCGGATAATGATGAAGATATGAAAGAGATGAATATCCCGTTCCAAAATCATCAATGGCAATGTGAAACCCTTCATCACGGCATGCGTTTAACATGGCCTTCACTTTTTCAGGGTTGTTCATTAATAACCGCTCTGTCATTTCAATTTTAATATTGGACGGTATGACATTTGTTTTTTGTGATATTGCCTTTAATTTTGATAAAAAATCAGGGTGCAACATGTCAATCGCCGTGAAATTCACACTCATAAATGCAGAATTGTGAAGGTGGTCAACGGCCGCTTTCATTCTGGATAATGCGTTACAAGCCTCTTCTATGGCCCAATCGGTGGCCTCCAAAATCAGGCCGCTATCTTCCGCAATTGGTATAAACAAATTGGGCGGCATAAATCCTTTTTCGGGGTGGTTCCAACGCATTAACGCCTCAAACCCCTTTATATTCTTTGTTTCAAGGTCGATAATTGGTTGATAATAAAGTTCAAGCTCTTTATTTTTGATTGCATGTTTAAATTCATTGGCGGTTTTAAGATGCTCAACCGCTTTGCCAGATTGCGTTAATTGGCGTTCTGCTTCCTCCGCTGGGGGAAATGTTTTACCCTCTCCAAAGACTTCTATCCTTGAGATGGTATCACGATAACGATTGAGGATGACTTTTGTGATCATTTCAACAATAGAATCGGATGTTGATAGACGTTGCTGAAATTCAGTTTCAGTAATTTTAATCAGGGAACATATTTTTAACGCACGAACGCTTGCTGTTCTTCGTTTTTGGTCAATCAGGGCCATTTCCCCAATAATTGTGCCTTCGCCGCGCGTTGCAATTTTTTGTTCTGTGCCATCAGGGTGATCAATAAAAATCTCAACTTCCCCGCTTTCAATGATATAGGCGCAGTCGCCGATAGTGCCTTGCTCCATAATGAGGTCACCAGCGTTAAATAATGTTTTTGACGTTTGTATATCATTCATAATTAACAAACAGTTTGACTGATTTCACATGTCGTATCAATGCATTATATTGCTTGACAGGAACCGCTTTTATCGGCTATTCCTTCACGATATTGAATAAAGGATAGAAATTATGAAAGTTGTAAAGTCACTAAAAAGTTTAAAAAAACGTAGCCGCGATTGTAAATTAGTGCGTCGTAAGGGTCGTGTTTATGTGATCGACCCTAATAACCCGCGTAATAAGGCTAAACAAGCTTAAGAGGAGCTTCTATGGCTAATATCGCCGATAGAACAATGCTGGAAGATGGACAGGTTGTTTTTAGAGAAGGGCAACCTGCGTCTAAAGTTTACCTCATTACACAAGGTGAAGTGGAATTAATCAAAATCACTGAAAAAGGTGTAAAAACAATCACAACATGCGTATCTGGTGATTTCATTGGGACGAATGCTTTGATCGATAACGAAAATTATTTCGCCACGGCAAAGGTCAAAAAAGCGGCAACGATCATCCCTGTTGAAAAAGAAACGGTCACCGCAAATCTATCGAAACTCGACAAGCTCACATTAAACGTTGTCAAATCGGTTATATTAAGATCCAACCGATTGATGGATGAAAAATAATTATATTTTAAGTGCGTAATTATTTTTTTGCCCTTTAACATCCCTTTAAAACCCGCTACAAAACATCATGGCTAAAGACTTATTGCGCATGTTTTCAAAGTTGTTTTCCGTGGTATCCGCTGATATGGCGATTGACCTTGGAACCGCAAACACTCTTGTGTATGTTAAAGACAAGGGAATTGTTTTGAATGAGCCATCCGTTGTAGCTATTTCCTATCACAATGGTCGAAAACAAGTTCTGGCGGTTGGGAATGAGGCCAAACAAATGTTGGGGCGTACACCCGGAAACATTACGGCTATTCGTCCTTTACGTGACGGTGTGATTGCCGATTTTGATGTGGCCGAGGCAATGATTAAACATTTCATTCGGAAAGTGCATAATCGTCGTTCGTTTGTTTCCCCTGAAATCGTGATTTGTGTCCCATCGGGGTCAACAGCCGTTGAACAACGCGCGATTACCGAGGCCGCAGAGAGCGCGGGCGCGCGCAAGGTTTATTTGATCGAAGAGCCAATGGCCGCGGCAATTGGTGCGGGTTTGCCCGTGACCGAACCAACGGGATCAATGGTTGTTGATATTGGCGGTGGCACGACCGAGGTCGCGGTGATATCGCTTGGCGGGGTTGTGTACGCAAAATCCGCTCGTGTTGGTGGTGATAAGATGGATGAGGCAATTATCGCCTATATCCGCCGTGTTCATAATTTGCTTGTGGGTGAAGCCACAGCAGAACGGATTAAAAAAGAAGTCGGAGCCGCATGCCCGCCCGCGGATGGTGATGGCAGGACAATGACGATTAAGGGGCGTGATTTAATGAACGGCGTTCCAAAAGAAATCGTCATGACAGAACGACAAATTTCCGAGGCCTTGGCCGAACCAGTTAGTCAAATTGTCGAGGCAGTGAAGGTTGCCCTTGAGAACACCGCACCTGAATTGTCTGGTGATATTGTTGACAAAGGAATTGTTCTAACCGGTGGCGGGGCGTTATTATCCAATTTGGATTATGTTTTACGATATGCCACGGGATTGCCTGTGATTGTCGCTGATGACGCATTAATGTGTGTTGCCTTAGGGTCAGGACAAGCATTGGAAGAAAAATCAATCTTAACGGCCAGCACCCTTCAATCGCAGGTCACGTCTTAATAAAATCTTAACCTTACTTGCACGCTCGCCACAAACATTTTATGCTTAGATTCGTATATAGGGATTGATAATTCTTAATTTTTCTTTAAGACTCTAAAATTGGAATTAAATTAATCTTTTAACGCATAAAATTTGGAGTGGATACATTGAATAGGGGATCTGTCGGGTTAGGGCTCGCGACACATCACATATCTATCGCAAACAACCAAGACCGCAAGGTTGGTAAGGTTTCTTTTTCTCTACTTATTCTCTCATTTATTATCCTTCTATCAAACATACTGTCATCTGATTTAAACAGTTCCATTCGCCACGCGGTTTTTGATCATACTGTTTTTATGACCGATGCAGTTCAAGGTCCAATTAATCATGTTACGGCCACGGTTGAGCGTTTAAAAACCATGTGGGATATGACATCGCACAACGAAATGGTGATGGCCGAAAACAAACGTTTAATGGAATGGTATCAAACCGCCAATCGTTTGAACGAAGAAAACAAGGCCCTTCGTGAGCTGTTAAATGTTAAAGAAGAAGAAGCCGTTTCAAAAATATCCGCTCTTGTGATGTCGGATGTGAATACACATTATTCCAATACAATTTTGGTTCGTTCAGGCGAAAAACAGGGATTAAATAAAGGCCAAGGTGTCCTAAGTCACGAAGGCCTTATCGGGCGTGTGATCGAAACAGGTGAAAACACGTCGCGTGTTTTGTTGCTTAGCGATATTAACTCTCGCATTCCCGTTACTATTGAGTCATCTCAAGAAAGAGCGATATTAGCGGGCGCAAATGAGGCTCACCCATTTCTTGACCATCTTCCTGAATCGCATCAGGTTGTCGCAGGGCAAAAGGTGATAACATCTGGTCACGGCGGGATTTTCCCCTATGGCGTTCCTGTTGGCGAAACATATATGGCGGATAATGGAAAAATTGCGGTCAAG
>JAUHXB010000149.1 GCA_030427215.1 Alphaproteobacteria bacterium
TAAGTCATTGATTTTGTTTATTTAGACTAAATAGACTAAGGGTTTTTAGTATCTGGATGTGGAAAGAAAACCCCGACATTGCGGTCGTGTGATTTGATGATGGCGGCATCAAATTTTTTCATCTGCATATCACGCAATATTTTTGAAAAATGCGTTTTAAATTCATGCGTTGTAAAAGATTTATAAACGGTATTTGGCTGTTCCATGATTGTATTATATGATTAAATTCCTATTTTGTCAATGGTTTTGAAACGCAGAGACACAAAATTCATCATAAAAAAACCGTCATTCTGGCGAAGGCCAAAATCCATGCAACACATGAAGCATGACAATAACCATCTTATAGATTGCGGCCTTCGCCGCAATGACGGAATAAAAAAAACTTTGTGACTTTGTGTCTTCGCGATTCAAAATATTTTAAACTTCGCGTGACAATGTGCCTTACACGTTTAAAATACGCTCTATGAAATTTATTCTTGGGTTATTTTCGCTGTCTTATTTGTTGCTGATTGGTATTGCCATTGCCGTTTTGGGGGTTGTATTTGTCTTTCAAATGCCTGGGCCATTGGATGAAGCCCGCGAAATTCAAATCAAGAAAGGGCAAGGCGTACGCGATATCGCGCAAATGTTGCAGGATGACAATATCATTATGAACGCATACCCTTTTATGGTTGGGGCAAAGCTTAAAAATGGTGGTAAGCCGTTACAAGCAGGTGAATTTTTAATCCCTGCACAGTACAGCATGGCGAATGTGTTGGATGTCCTTCAAAATGGAACAACAATCCAACGTAAATTCACTGTTCCCGAAGGGAAGACGTCTTATCAGATCGTTCAGATTTTGAATGATACTGAATTTTTGGATGGAGATATCACGGACATCCCCCCCGAAGGATCACTCATGCCCGATACCTATTTTTACGCCAAGGGTGACACGCGCATGGAAAAAATCGCAAGAATGCAATCGGCAATGGCTGATTTTATCGCGGAACAAGATCAGTCCGCGTTGAAAGGTCTTCCTCTTGAAACAATGGAAGAGGTCATGATTTTGGCGTCCATCGTTGAAAAGGAAACATCTGTGCCTACCGAATATGCCAAGGTCGCGGGTGTATTTATCAATCGCCTGAATAAGGGCATGCCCCTGCAAACCGATCCAACCGTCATTTATGGCATTACAAATGGCGAACATAAAAATGAAGGCAAAGGACCTCTGGGTCGGCGTTTATTAACTAAGGATATCCGAAAAGATACGCTTTATAACACATACACAAGGCCGGGTTTAACCCCTACGCCGATTTGTAACCCTGGCCGCGCGGCGATCAAGGCCGTTTTAAACCCTGCCAAACATGACTACTTATATTTCGTTGCCGATGGCACGGGGGGGCATGCCTTTGCCAAAACATATAAGGGGCATCAGGCCAACGTCGCCAAATGGCGTAAAATCCGAAGAAATCAATAGATTTGACAAAGCATATTTTGCTACGTAATGTTATTTCATGAGTGAACAAAGTACATATGATATAGACATTTCTTCAATTGAGGCTTTTCAAAAAACTGTAAACAATGCCCAAAGAAAGTGTGGACTGCCAGTTACGCCCACGACAGAATCAAATTATAATGGTGCTAAGTTACTAAGACAGATATTTGGCACTTCAGAAGTAACAGTTTTCAAAGGAGAACTAATATACGTTACTCCTACACCCTGATTTTAAAAATAGTATTTAAAACCGTTTTTATTTAAGCGGCGTCCAGCAATCCATCACGGCGCAGCAGGGCATCAGGGTCAGCATCACGTCCACGGAAATTACGGTATAATTCCAATGGGGGGCGTGATCCGCCTTTTGCCAAGACTTCATGTCTGAATTTTTGCCCTGTTTCCGCGTCATATAATCCATTATCGAGGAAAGCCTCAAACGCATCCGCGTCCAAGACTTGCGCCCATAGGTAGGAGTAATAGCCTGCGCTGTAACCTCCTGCAAAAATATGTCCGAAACTGCATGATGTGTTTCCACCTTCATAGGGGATTAACGTGTAATCATCCACGGCTTCGCGTTCAAATGACACAACATCGTCAATGCCATCCGCGCTGTCCAATCCATGCCATGCAAGGTCAAGGCGACACAGCATAACTTGGCGGAGGTAAAACCACCCCTTCATGTAATTGCGGGATGCGCGTAATTTGTCGATCAAATCGGCAGGAATAGTCTCATCCGTTTCATAATGACGCGCAAACATGTTCAATGTTTCAGGGTGCACCAACCAATTTTCCATCAATTGAGATGGTAATTCAACGAAGTCCCAATAGACGGATGTTCCACTAATCGCGCTATGATCAATATCGGTTAAAAGCGAATGGAGCGCGTGACCAAATTCATGGAACAATGTTTCGACTTCATCAAAACTTAATAATGATGGAGTGTCTTTGGTTGGTTTTGTGAAATTCATCACAATATTAACCAAAGGTAATTCAACTTGATTATCGTGATTTGTGCATCGGTCGCGGATTGTGCCTTGCCACGCCCCTTGGCGTTTTCCCGCGCGAGGGTGAAAATCGGCATAGAGCAAGCCGCGCATTGTGCCGTCTAAATCCTTCACCTCGTATGTTGTGACATCATCGTGATACACGGGAATGCCTGTGACGGGGGTGCATGTCACGCCAAATAATTTTTCGGCATGTTTGAACGCGCCATCAATGACATTTTGTAAGGGGAAGTAGGGGCGGAGTTTTTCTTCGTCAAAATCATATTCCGCGACCTTTAATTTTTCTGACCAATAGGACATGTCCCATGGTTTGAGATCACCTTCAAATCCATTGTCATGGGCGTGTTGTGTGATCATTTTGAGATCATGTTCGGCGGCTGGTTTCGCGGCGTTTTCTAATTTTGTTAAAAAGGTATCTACCGTATCAAAATCAGACGCCATACGGCGTTCCAACACATAATCCGCATGGGTGTCATACCCTAATAATTGGGCGCGTTGGATGCGTAGGGACACTATTTTTTGGATTGTGTCTTGATTATCAAATTCATCCCCAAACCCACGCGAAGAAAATCCGCGCCATATTTTTTCGCGTAATTCACGGTTATCGGCATAGGTTATAAAGGGAATATAGGATGGAAATTCCAATGTAAAACACCATGCACCTTCATGGCCTTTGGCCTCTGCGGTTTCCTTTGCCGCGGTTTTGGCGTTGTCGGGCAGGCCCGCAAGGTCCGCTTCATCGGTAATCACCATTTCAAATGCGTTTGCCGATTGACGGGAATTATCAGAAAATTTAGGGGAGAGTTTTGACAGTTCAGCATCGATTTCACGTAATTTTTCTTTGTCCGCATCGTTTAATTTTGCACCGTTACGGACAAACCCAATCCATGATTTTTCAAGCACCATCATTTCGTCGTTGGTAAGATTGAGGTCATCGCGACGAGTCCATAAATCATCAATCCGTGCGAAAATCTTCGGATCAAGCCCAATATCATTTGAAAATTCGGATGTGATGGGGCCAATCTCTTGCGCCATCGCCTGCATCGCGTCCGTGCTCTCGGCACTTAATAGGGTATAAAAGACACTTAAAACTTGATCTAATTCACGGTCGGCATTATCCATCGCGGTGATTGTGTTTTCAAAAGTCGGCTTTTCGTTTGAATTGCGAATGGCGTCAATGCGCGCGCGGGCGATGTCTATCGCGGTTTTTACATGGGCGATATAATCACCCTCATCAATTTTTGAAAAATCCGGCGCATTGAGGGGGAGGGTGGAGTTCGCATAAACCGTAAAATCAGTCATATAATAATATCTTTCTTAGTCTTTATTTATATTAAGAAAGATAGGGGGTTTGTAGATTAATTGGAAGGGGGGAGTAGTCGTAGTGATGATTTTGGCGGTGCTGCAAATACATGCAAGACAGATCCGTTTTGAGCTTGTTTTAATGTGGCAATACCTTCCATTGGATAATCAAGATCGCCAACCACATTATCCAATTTTGTTTCAACAGGATGTCCTGCATTAATGATAGTTAAAATATCGCCTTGTACGAATGTTCTCTGCCACATACTGTTGTCTGTTTTTGGAACGCGAATGGTGAATTTTCT
>JAUHXB010000150.1 GCA_030427215.1 Alphaproteobacteria bacterium
CTCAAACGAACCATCCGATAAAATCAAACCCTCCAACGCCAATTGTGATGCAATTCCAAGATTAACCAATTGAGTGGATGGCTCAACGCCAGTTTTATAATCAATAACAGCAACATGATTCCCGTTACGTTTTTCTATCCGGTCGGCCTTTCCTTTGATTATATAATCCGCGTCGTTGATATGACACGTCATATCCCCTGTGACTTCGGCGAAAACCTGCTGGGTTTCATTGCGCCAATCCTTCTCGTGATCAACAAACCACCGCGCGGTTTTGGTAAATCGTGGCCACCATAAATAATGATAATCCGATTGTCCCAATTCGTTATCAAACATATCGCGTCCAATCGCAATTAAGTTATCAAACGCATTGTCAGGCAGGTTTTGTTGTGGATAATCTTTGGTAAATTGATCTAAAATATTATGGATGAGCGTCCCCCGCTCGCGCGCTGATATTTGGGCATCAACCTCATCCATTTTACGAAGACGTAATATTTTTTTGGCGTATATCCAATACGGGTTTCTTATCCATTTTTCAATTTCTGTTACTGAAAACTCACTTGGACGACGAGTGACGTCCGGCTTTGGCATTGGCCGCGAAGATGGTTCGGGCTTTTCCTCTAAAGTCGCTTGCCCTACCCATGACAGATACTGTTTACCTTTTGAACGTGGATGATCATCCTGGGCAATTTCTGCCGCATGAATAACGGCGTCTAATCTCTGCAACCAACGCGACGGCAGGGTTGGTTGCCCATCCGTTTTCATGGATCGTGTTATGAATACGTCTTTTGCGCAAAATCCAGAATAAAAATCATGCGAAGATAATGATGTTTTTTGATCTAATGATGGTAGACCAAAAGATAAACGCATATCCGATGACATCCATGTGTCAAACCCTTGATCAGCAGGCCATATACCCTCGTTAAGCCCCGCTAATATCAAGCGATCCGCGTGGATAATTCGCGCCTCAATCTGCCCTAAAATTGATAATTGGGGATGTGCCCCATACGCCTTTGTAACTGTATAATCAGACATTAATTGCGTGATTAAATCACTGTAATCACTCATTGTCAGGGATGGTACTGACTCGTGATCTTGAAGCAGATCAGTGAGGAATTCAGCCATTACTTTTCCGTCATCTCCAATCCATAAACGCTCTAAACCTTTTTTATCAGATGTTTTAGCCAGGTCTTCCATAACGGTAACATGGGCATGAATATAATCTTTTAATGAATGATGCCCCTTTGCAATGACCTCCAAAGGTGTAAAACAATTCCGAAGATAGAAATAAAAAGCGTTCAAGCTCTCAGATTCAGCATCCTCTAAATCATTCAAGGTTATAGCGCTGTATACACCGCGAAACATATCTTTTTC
The DNA here is from genome assembly GCA_030427215.1 of Alphaproteobacteria bacterium. Lineage (GTDB taxonomy): Bacteria > Pseudomonadota > Alphaproteobacteria > Micavibrionales > UBA1664 > UBA1664. The sequence continues at coordinate 1,372 of JAUHXB010000150.1, forward strand.
CATGTCACGAACAAACGTACGAAACGAATGAGAGAAGGCTTTACCGCCATCACCACAATATGGGTTTTTTAACAATGCCAAAAAAGGTATCGCGGATAAAGTATCGTGCTTCAAAACATCAATCATAGATAACGCATACCGGCCAATTGCCGTATCGGTTAAGGCATATCCTGCACTATCGTCAACATGAATATCCCATCGGCGTAATATGTTTTGAACACGTTTTGCTAATTTTCTATTCGGCGTGATCAAACAAGCCTTTTCACCCTTATCTTTAAAAACTGTTTCCGCCATGATTAGGGCGATTGCCGTTGCTTCTTCTTGATCATCTTTCGCTTCAACCATAGTAATGTTGTTGAGGCCTTCTTGAATTTTAACTTTGTCCGATTGTTTCCACTGATCTGTGGTTATTGCAGGGCGCATCATTTCTGATGCTAAATACAAACTATGAGATGGCGTTTTTGAGCCTAATGTCATTACATCAGATCGCTTGGCCTTGGAATATTGTAGCAACATTTTCAACAGATATTGTGGATGACCGGGGTCGACCTCATACCACGTCATATCATTCATAACCATATCTAATGCTGGCAAAATAACATACCCACGTTGTATTTGCGATATTGTGCCTATTAGGTTCCGCGTTGCAGGGATAGACCCTGTTGATCCTGCAACAATAACAGGGTGATCTGGTTCATGGTTTTGATAAAAATGGTCCAATACCTCTATTCGTCTTCTACGATGATATCCTGGATCAACATGCCCGATTTCTTTTAAGTAATTTGGCCAAACTTCGCCCAATAAGGTTGTTAAAAACGAGGCCGTGATTTCCCAATATTGAGACAATTCTTTGATCTCGATCAATGATGATAAAATCGCAATATCCAAATTTTCTGTATGGATTTGGTCAATGAGACGGCCCAGATCTCCTGCGATAGAAAGGGCTTGTGTATAATTGTAATGTGAAGGCCATGAATTTTCTAATAATCGTGCCAGTACTATTTTACGTTTTAAGGATGTGATCATCGGCGGAATATCTATATCAAAGGCCGACGAAAAATTAGCTTCGGTTAAATCTGCATCACCGATAGATTCAAGAGATGGCAACAAGCGTGATTGCCCTTTTGATTGATTTAAGAAGGCATCCTGAACGGTTTTCACCGACCTTCTTGTCGGCAGGTAGATTTTAAAATCAGATATGGGAGTGGATGATGTTTGGGCCAAGTCGTCACAAAACATCGCCAAGGTTTCAGCGAAATTGTGATCAGCAGGAACAGTGTAAAAAGCCATAATTATTGGGTATTATAAACCTGATTAACCTCGTGTAAATCCTCTGGTGTACTTATATGATACCATTGGCCATGATGGACTATTCCGCCTAAATCATCTAGATGGTCTTGAGCATCCATAACGCGTAAAAAAGAAAATTTTTCAATCTCATAATTTTTTAAAATTTTAGGGTGACAAATCCGCACACCAGTAAACATATACTCACCGATTTGATCATGTGATCGTGTTGCCATTCCATCTTTAGATAAATCATAATCCCCAATAGGGGTTGTTTTTGCCATTGACGAGCATGGTTGCAGTAACAACACCAACCCCTGTTTCGTTACCTGCCAATGATTGGAAAGATTTTTTAATGATCGAGAGTGTGGGTGGTTTATCCAATGCGCATCACCATTAATCATGAAAAAAGGATCATTTTTATCAAGATATGATAGGGCATTGATCAACCCCCCACCCGTTTCTAAAAGATCAGTTTCCTCAGATAAAATAAACTCACAGTTTGTATAGAAAGTTGAGATATAATCGATGTATTCTCTTAAGGGTTCAATTGCATGATAACCATTAATGACAATTTTCGTGACATTCTCAGCAACCAAATGATCAATAATATAAGTGAGAAGCGGTTTGCCATGAATTTTTAAAAGAGGCTTTGGAATATGATCCGTCAATGGTCGCATTCTTGTTGCATTGCCTGCCGCCATGATGATCGCTTGATGAATTGCCATGATATCCAACTATACTGATTCTCAAACAAAAAAAGAGGGCAACAAGCCCCCCTTTTTAATTTATTAGAAAAATTTATGATGATTATTCTTTTTCGACCTTAACACCCAAATCAATATCGCCGTCTAAATCAGAAAGATCATCATCACTGTCTTCATCATCGTCCTCAATATCATCAATTGATAGATCTTCATCTGTGTCGTCCGAATCGTCTTCTTCTAAATCATCCAATGAGATCGTTTCATCATCATCTTCAAGTGCCTCACGGTTTTTGGCTTCGATTTCATCGCGTTTCACAGTATCTGGTGCAATAGTGGATTTACTACGGCGTGATTTTACCTCAACCTCACCAGTGAACTCGGCGCCACAGGCTGGGCATATGATTGGAGATTTCCCCATATCGTAAAATTTCGCACCACATGATGCACATATACGCTTTAAACCTCTGTCAGCCATTTTATTTCCTTTTTTTTCAACTGTTAAACTTTTGAATACAAACTTTGCTCTTGAATATCAAGTCTTTTAAACAAAAGCCAATTGATTTTAATTTATCCCCTTAATACCGCGCCCGTTTTTGAGGTCACTTGACTAATCACGGATTGAGATAACTCTTCGATGTTTTTATCAGTCAATGTTTTATCGGTTGGGATGAATTGCATGGCAATAGCAATTGATTTTTGTCCCTCAGGAACGCCTTG
>JAUHXB010000151.1 GCA_030427215.1 Alphaproteobacteria bacterium
CGCCTGGCAATTGAACCGTTTCCATCGCTTCCCAAGGACTTTCGAAATCAAAGGCGCGGAAATCTTGTTGTAGTTGGACATCGTCATACACAACGGCCATCTTTTCACTGTCATAACGGACTTCCTTAAATCCTGTCAGAGGGAAGTCTTTACGCAAAGGATGCCCCTCAAATCCATAATCTGTTAAAATACGTCGCAAATCAGGGTTGCCCTCAAATTGAATACCATACATGTCAAATACTTCGCGTTCCGCCCAAATTGCGGCGTGGAACAAAGATGTGACAGTGGGAACAGGTGTCGCATCATCAGTTTTAACCTTCACCCGAATACGGTTGTTATTGCGCATGGATAACATGTTATAAACAACTTCGAATCGATCTGGAAAATTTTGTGGGCGATCAACGGCAGTGATATCAGATAATTGCTTGAATAAACACTCCGGGTCATCACGCAAAAATTGTAAGGCCGTGTAAATATCCTCACGTTTGACCGTTAGAATGGCTTCATCATTTTGTATCTCGTAAGACACAAATGACTTCTTTAATTGTTTTTTGATATAAGTGCCAAATTGTTTTGGTGTCATAGTTAAAGATTGTAAATTATTCTACTCTCAAGTCCAGACAAAGAAATAATAAATCATCACGAATGTGAAAGCGGACGATAATTCAATGAGTGGATATCGAATCGAAATGGCCGACTTACAATATCGGCATCGGCCTATGTTCCATATCCATGACAAGACAGGAATTAAATCCATGGCCTTTAACGCTGTATTACATTGAGGGCATTTTGACCTCGTGGCCGCCCTGCCCCACAACCATGGTTCATTATTACGAATGCGATAGGTTAGGAATGTCAGGAAACTGCCAAATACCAGCCCCATAATGGCAAATACCAACCCTCCGAATAATGGAAAAGCAGAGATATAAAGCCAAATGTCAGACATTTTTTTATTGGCTTAAATTCGCCATTGCATCATAAATCGCCATGCGGTCTAAACCCGCCGAATAAACAACATCCAATTGTAGGGCCTTGCGATACCATTCCATCGCTTGATCTTTATCGCCTTGCGCAGCAAAATCATTTGCTTTTTCAAGGGCTTGGGTTGCGCTACGCGGATCATCCATCACTGTTTCTGTCTGAGTAGCAGCTTGAGGCGCAACAGTTTGCTGTTGTATCGGTGCGGGTGCTACGACAGGCTGTTGCATGCGCATTTTTGCCTTCGCCAATTGTTGACCAGTTAGCGCCGCCGTATTTGCAGGGTTATCAGCTAAAACTGCCTGATATAATGTCAAAGCAGATGCAAAATCACCATATTCAAAGGCTTGTTTGGCCTGTGTTACGCGCGCGTCACGAGGTTTTAAAGGTTTATTATTCACAACGGGTGTTGTATCCCGCCTTGCGGTTGTTGCCTGCTGTACAGGTTCTGCCTTTTTAACCTCTACCTCAACTGGTGCCGAAGGGATTAAAGTCGCCTCAACTGTCTCCTCGATCTCTTCTACCGAGTCGACATTTACCATTGGTTCGGTTTCGGCAACTTCTATAATTTGTTCAACATCATCAATCGTCTCTTCTACAACGTTATCAATTTTATCGTCTGTTAGTGGAGATCCCGCTTCGACCATTTGGTCTACTGCCTCTTGTGAGGCAATTTCAACGATATCATCCTGAATAGGTTCAGGAACATCACTGACCTCAACTGAATTTTGAGCCACTTCAACGACCTCATCAACCGCTTCGACAACTTCAATTAATTCATCTGATGGCATATCCATCACATCATTCGCCATATCAACGGTTTCGGGGGAAAGTGGGGCCAAATCTTGATCCGAACGCTTTAAAATTGGGGATGCAGGGATACGCTCAACCAAAAAACTATCCTGTGTCATTGAGCTTTTCTCTATCGCTATCCCATCAGAAGATTCATCAGCGTCTGTATCCATATCAGTTGTGGCAATATCATCACTTGGTTGTGTTGCAACATCCATATCATCACTCTGATTTTGCGTGTCCAGAGAGGCGTCTATTTCCTCCTCTTCAATCGCGTTTTGTGTGATTTCCAGGGCTTCCGCAATGGTTTCTGCAGGCGCGTTTTGAGCGCTATCTTCAACAAGTGCAGAATTAACATTATTGTCAATTGGTGCAGGATCGGCGCCAAACCCAAAGTCATTACCCTCCAAATCTACAACTATCTCATCAGACGGTAGAGGAAGTTCATTATCTATGGTTTGGTTTATTTCGGGATCTGCAATTTCGTTTGTGGTTACGATAGAATTCTGCGTAACAGCTGTATTATTTTGATTTTGTGGCACAATATTATTGGGTTGACCTGCCTGAATTTCATTTACGTTCTGAGAACGATCATTCATCATGTTTTGAAGACTTTGAAGCTCAGAATTTTGCAGAAGTGATGGCCCATAAAGATACGCACCATATCCACCACCACCAAGAACCGCCAACAAAGCGATATAACTGACATATTTGCCAAAGCCTGACTTCTGTGCCTCTTGTCGAGGTGATGCAGCGAGGATTTCATCGTCACCATCATCGATTGGAAACTCTTCTTCCTGAGAATGAAGAAACGCATCAAGTTGTTCAATTTCTTGGTTTAAATCAATGTCTTCTTTTTTCGGAATATCGTCTGTCATTATTTTTGTCCCATATTTTAAATATTATGACGATAATATGTTTCACGTCATGTTGCAAGATTATGTATCACTCACAATCTTCTTGACCTTGTCATACGCCGCATTGGCAATATCAAATCGATGCGTGAAATCTTTGGGTGATAAGGCCGGTAAAAGATGAACCTCAACATTAACGGATTTGGATTTTGCCAAATCCCATAAATGAGGAACAAGATCCATATCCCCATACCAAGCGTAGATATCGCGAAGGTCTTGTCGTTCTTTTGTAACGGTTATGCCATTTGTTTTGGTGTGTTTGATTGCAACGGGTTGAATAAGCGCACCCTCTATCACATCATATTTTTCTGATTTATCCTTTTCATCGGGATAGAAAATACCAAGCAAACCAGCCTTAAATTGCAAGACATCCCAACCATCTGTTGATGTGCCCTCCGGGAAAAGGATAACGTCATAGTCTTTGTTCATCGCCTCCGCAATCGCTTGACGTGATTTTAAAAGTGCAGATTTCTCACGCACGATAAATATCGTCTTTTGCAATTTTGATAAAAAACCAAAACCGGGCCACCCTGCGACTTCACTTTTGGCAACAAAACAGCCGTCTAAAACTGATCCCAATATCAAAATATCAATATAGGATATGTGATTAACCAGATAGATAACGGGATGATTTTTTCGATGTGCTTTTTCTCCAATCACTTCAAATTTGATGTTAAAAACAAAACAGCACCAGCGATGGAACCACATTGTAACATCCAATCGCCGTGATATTAAATACCAAATTGTATGTGTTAAAACCAAAATTAATGTTCCAATCACGAACGCCAGTAATTTTATAATCGCCAAAATTTTTGTCATGATTTTCCATTCTCAGTGCCAAAATCGTGGCCCGTTTTTCGTTCATAATGTTTTTGATAACTATCCGTTAACATGGATGTGTTTAACACAACACACACATCGGTTGTATCGAATTGATGATCAATAAATGCCCCATCACCGACAAGCCCGCCAATACGCAGATATCCTTTAATCAGTGGTGGTAAGCTTCGCAAAACATTTTTTGGATTGATTTGATCGGCCCCCATCCAATTCATTTCCGTATACACATCTGGCAAAGCGATAGGTCTAAAATCCTCTGGTGCCATATGATTATGATAGAGAAAGGATAGGGCTTCCGCATGATCTTGCGGGTTTGTGCCGTGAAAGCTGGCACAGCCAAATAAAAATTTAATATTGTGGTGCGCCACGTATTCCGCAATACCCTGCCATAATAATTGTAAGACGGCCTTTGTTCGATAATCAGGCATAACACATGACCGCCCCATTTCCAGTAAGCCAGAGTAATTAT
>JAUHXB010000152.1 GCA_030427215.1 Alphaproteobacteria bacterium
AATTGTTCTGACACTAATAATTCATTTGGTGAAATGCGTTCTAACGCTCCGCCTAAATTTTTAATGTCCAGGCTTTGCGCGTAAAATTCACCGGTGGATAGGTCAAGCCAACTTAATCCAAATTGCCCCCGTGCGTGGGTTAGACAGGCCAGATAATTGCTGGATTTCGAATCCAATAAATGATCTTCGGTTAATGTTCCTGCCGTGACAATGCGGACAACGTCACGATTGACCAATGTTTTCGATGTGGGCAGGCCATCACGTTTTGCGCGCGCCTTGGCTTGGTCTGGGGTTTCGGTTTGATCACAAATCGCAACACGGTGCCCTGCCTTAATTAATCGTGCCAAATACGCTTCATGCGAATGCCAAGGCACACCGCACATGGGAATGTCCGTTCCATCTGTTTTTCCACGTTTGGTCAGGGCGATGTCCAAAATTTTTGACGCGGTGACCGCATCATCGTAAAACATTTCGTAAAAATCACCCATGCGGTAAAATAACAGGCAATCAGGGTGTGCATCCTTAATCGCCAAATATTGCGCCATCATTGGGGTTTGTTTTGGTTGATTTGGTTGCGCCGTTGCCATAAGGTTTTTTTAAACGGATTTGGCCAAGAAGTACAGATTTTATGATTAATTTTACACCATTGTTTGAACAAAAGGACATCGCCGTTGGTTTGTCAGGCGGTGGTGATTCAATGGCGCTTACGCATATGATGTGCGTTTGGGCTGTCGAAAACGGTAAGACTATTCACGTTTTACATGTTGATCATGGGTTGAGGGCGGAGTCAGTGGACGAGGCCGAGCAAATTCAAGAATGGATTAAAAATTTTCCAAATATGCAATTTGAGGTTTTGAAATGGGATCACGATAATCCCAACACGGCCATCATGGAAAAGGCGCGCAATGCGCGTTATGAATTAATGGCGGATTATTGTCAGACACATAATATTCAAACATTATGCATCGCTCATCATGCTGATGATCAAATTGAAACATTCTTTTTCCGTCTTGCCAAAGGGTCGGGCTTGGAAGGTTTAACAGGGATGAAGCCATGGGTAAATTATAATGACCATGTCAAAATTCACCGTCCGCTATTAAATCTATCGCACGACGATCTTATTCAATATTGCCGAGACAATCATTTAAATTGGATTGAAGATCCATCAAATGAAAATGAAAATTACGCACGACCTCGATTAAGAAAATCATTGCAAAAAGAAGGGTTTAGAACGGAACGCTTTGTTAAAACATTAGATAGGTTGTCAAGGGCGCAAGATGCGTTGGATGGGATTGCAGATCAAATTTGGAACAACCAAAATGTGGTTAATTGGGTGGAATTAAAATCACATCCCATCGATATTCAAATTCGTGTTTTACAAAAAATGATTGCGCATGTTGGTCAAACCTCGCGTGATTACCCTCCGAAATTAGAGAGGGTTGAGGACATCGCTTACACCATACGACCAAATAGATCGGCAACGTTGCATGGATGTTTGATAACACTATCAAAAGATGGTGAAATATTGCATATTAAACCCCATGAAAACATTAGATGATTTAAATGATATTGAGGGCAAGCTGGTTTTACTTCGCCTTGATCTGAATGTGCCTGTCAATGACGAGGGACAAGTCACGGACACAACGCGTATTGACCGCGTGAAAGACACCGTTTTGGAATTAAAGGATAAGGGCGCCCGCATTGCGATTTTCTCATATCTTGGTCGACCAAAAGGCAAAGATCCGAAATATTCATTATCTTTTATGCCATCGGTTTTAAAGGATCGATGGGGCATTGATGTTGAATTTGTTGATGATTGTCTAAAAAAACCGGTTGGCGATATTTGTTTAATGGAAAATGTCCGTTTTTACGAAGAAGAGGGCGCATGCACCCCCGAACACACTGCAAAATTAGCAGGTGGACATGGCGATATTTTTGTCAATGATGCCTTTTCGGTTGCCCATCGTAATCATTGTTCCATCGTTGGGTTGGCGCATGCCTTGCCCGCCTATATCGGGCGATCCATGCAGGCGGAATTGGAAGCCTTAGAATCCGCATTGGGTGATCCTGACCGTCCAGTCGCGGCAATAGTTGGCGGGGCAAAAATCTCAACGAAATTGGATGTGTTGAATAATTTAGTTGAGAAGGTTGATATTTTAATTTTGGGCGGAGGGATGGCGAATACGTTCCTGTATGCGATGGGCGCGGAATTGAGAAATTCATTGTGTGAAAAAGATATGAAAGATAAGGCCTTGGCGATATTTGAGAAGGCGGAAGAGGCTGGATGCGCCATTATGTTGCCGTCTGATGGAAAGGCCGCAACGGGATTTAGCGCAGGCGCGGATTACGATACCGTGTCCATGACCGCCGTACCGAATGATCGGATGGTTTTGGATATTGGTGATCAATCCATTCAATCAATTTGTGCGATATTGGACCAATGCAAAACGGTGATATGGAACGGCCCAATGGGCGCATTTGAAATTGAACCATTTGATGAAGGTACGGTCAAAATTGCACAATATGCCGCGGATAAGGTCAAATTAGGCGATTTAAAGGTCATTGCAGGTGGAGGGGATACCGTTTCCGCACTAGCTCATGCTGGTGTTGTGAATGACATGACGTACGTCTCAACCGCTGGTGGAGCATTTTTGGAATGGATGGAGGGTAAAGATTTACCTGCACTTCAAGCCCTTGAAATGATGGATGAAGATAATTAAATAATAAGAAATATAATGAAAGCTACTTTTAATGTTTATACAAACTGAAAACACTCCCAACCCCAACGCCGTGAAATTTATCCCTGGGACGCCTGTATCCCCTGATGGAACATTTGATTTCAGAACGATTGAGGATGCGATGGCTGTATCGCCACTCGCAAAATTATTGTTTGAAATTGGCGATGTGACGGGCGTTTATTTGGGTAATAATTTTGTATCAGTGACAAAGGATGAAACCGCGGATTGGACGCAATTAAAACCGATGATTTTAGCTGCATTGATGGATCATGCCATGACGGGTATTCCCGCCGTGGATGAAAATGCGGTGAAGCAACGTCAAGAAGCCGCAAATGATGACCCTGTTGTTGCACAAATTATTGAAATTTTGGATGATCGCGTTCGTCCCGCCGTTGCCAATGATGGCGGCGATGTTGTGTTTGACCGGTTCGAGGATGGCGTTTTATACCTTCATATGCGCGGAGCCTGCGCGGGATGTCCGTCCGCCACAATGACATTAAAAGACGGCATTGAAAATATGATGAAACATTTCGTTCCTGAGGTCGAGGAAGTTCGTCAGATTATTTAGAGATCGCGAATTATAATTTATCCAATGCCCTGAATAAGGCTTGTTTAAAACGATCATCCAATTCGATTGAAATTTTGAGATAGGATACTTTTTTTCGCCATTTGTTTGACAAACGGATCCAATCTTTTTCTGTTGTGATCAATTGTGCATTCGCTTTTTTTGCACGCAAAACAAGCTTGTCCAAATCGCCGTGAGTGTAAACATGATGATCGGGATAGGCGTAATGGGCGTGGAGGGTATACCCATTGGTTTCTAGGCTATCAAAAAACTTCTTTGGTCGGGCGATCCCTGCAAAGGCAATTATTTTTTTTGAGGCATTATCTTCTAGGCCCTCAGTATGAATTTTTATATCCGCATCATATTGTTTGAACGTGCCAAGGGCCGATAAATCAATACCATCTTGACGATTAACAATAATGGCGGCATTGGCGCGTTTTGTTCCATTTTCAACGGGTTCTCTTAATGGTCCAGAAGGGAAAACAAGACCATTACCAAATCCAAAACCACCATCAACAACGATGAATGACAGGTCTTTTTCCAATTGAGGATTTTGAAAACCATCATCCATAATGATCAGGTCATACCCTTGTGAT
>JAUHXB010000153.1 GCA_030427215.1 Alphaproteobacteria bacterium
TGACGTTATTCTTGATCCATTTTTCGGAACAGGCACAACGGGCGCAGTTGCAAAAAAGATGGGACGCAATTTCATCGGAATTGAACGCGAGGAAACATATATCAAACACGCCCAAAAACGCATTGATGCCATTGAAACAGGCGATATGGCATCGTTGAAAATCGAAGGCAAACGCGAAGAAATGCGTATTCCATTTGCGATGTTGTTGGAACATGGGCTTGTGACACCCGGCACAAAACTGACTTGTCCAAAAGGTACAAATACCGCAACGGTTCACAGCGATGGATCACTGATCATGGATAAGACTAAGGCCTCAATCCATAAAATGGGCGCGCAAATTCAAAATGCACCGTCATGCAATGGGTGGACGTATTGGCACACCGCCGATAAGGGCAAGGCCATTCCGATTGATGAACTCCGCAAGCTCATGCGTGAAAAAGTTCAATCATCCCGCATGGTTGGACGATCCACGCAAAAAAATGTGGACAATTCGGCGACAGTGAATTAATAATCCACTTCTTATGAAAAAATAAAGGTATCCTTAGAGCATGAATAAGTTATTGCAAAGCGTGACCAGCGCGGTTCAAACATTATCCAACACAAATGAAAATGGCCTAAGCGTCACCCCAGACAGCGTCAATGCGACATTGAATATCGATATCGACACATGGCGTTATTTTGAAAATTTGGATGAAGATTCCCGTCAAATGATGGCTCGCGTTTTAAAAGATTACGTTGAAAAACAAGGGTAATGTGCTAAACCATTTTTATGGCTCTTACATTTCCTAATATTGACCCGATTGCCCTATCCCTTGGCCCGATTGATATTCGCTGGTATGCCCTGTCATATCTTGCCGCCTTTATAATTGGGCTATATGTGTTTCAATATTTCCTCAAAAAATACCCATCCAAATATTTAACCAAGGACATGGTTGATGATCTTTTAACATGGATCGTCGTCGGTGTTATTCTAGGCGGGCGATTGGGATATGTTTTATTTTACAACTTACCTTATTATGCCGATAATCCACTTGAAGCCATTAAGATCTGGCAAGGGGGAATGGCCTTTCACGGTGGATTGATCGGCGTCATTACCGCCATGATTTTATTTGCATGGAAACATAAAATTCCTTTTTTTGCTGTGGCGGACCGCATGGCGGTTGTCACACCCATCGGATTGTTATTTGGGCGCATTGCCAATTTTATCAATGGTGAATTATACGGCCGTGTGTCGGACGCCCCATGGGCCATGGTGTTTATTGAAGGCGATGTTGCAAGACACCCAAGCCAGCTCTATCAGGCCGCGACCGAAGGCATTACGCTGTTTATTTTATTAATGGCCCTAATCAGCATTCAATCCATACGTGAAAAAATTGGAATTATTTCAGGTGCGTTTTTATGCGGATATGGTGTGCAGCGGTTTTTTGTTGAATACACACGCCAACCCGACGCGCATATTGGATTTTTATTTGATCATTTCAGCATGGGGCAAATTTTATGCATTCCGATGGTGATTGCAGGAATAATCATGATTTATTGCGCTTATAAAAACTATGCAAAGACTAGATAAATTTATGGAACAGGCTTTAACGGCCTATTACAACTCGCGCGATCCATTGGGCGTAGACGGTGATTTCACAACCGCACCAGAAATATCACAATTATTCGGCGAAATTATCGGAATATGGGCGGTTCAACAATGGATTAAACTTGGCTCTCCCTCCTCCATCAATTTAATAGAAATCGGCCCGGGGCGCGGAACATTAATGGCGGATTTATTGCGTGGAACACAACACGTAACCGCCTTTCATGATGCATTATCCATTCACCTTATTGAAACCAGCGATACGTTAAAAGACAAACAAAAAACCACATTACAAAAAAAATATAATATTCAATGGCATGACCATTTATCAGCCATTAAAAATGACAAACCATCCATCATAATTGCCAATGAATTTTTTGATGCCCTCCCCATTCGTCAATTCAAACGAGACAATGACAAATGGTTAGAGCATTATATCGATGGTGGCCAATCCGTTTGGCAGGCCATTGATACCCCACCTTTAAAACCGACATTACCTCCCGCAAAAAATGGCGATATATTTGAATATTCAACCGCGCAGAAAGACTATGCGGAATTAATATCAACCTATCGCGGCGCTGCGTTGATCATTGATTATGGATACGAAAAATCTGCTTATGGAGATAGCGTACAAGCGCTCTATAAACATCAATCATGCGCAATAGCCGATCATATCGGTGACGCCGATTTAACATCGCATATTGATTTTGAATGGCTGGCTTCATTATTTAAAAATACAGCAATAAAAACACAAGATGATTTCTTAAACGAAAATGGCATTGCCATTCGATACCATCAATTAAATAATCCATCCCTAATATCAGGTTATGAGCGATTAGTTCACGCAGATCAAATGGGTAAGCTGTTTAAAGCCTTAGAAATTTTCAATTCAAAACCTTAAATGACTTTGACCATATTTCTTGTGTCATATCTGGGTCTTGAAAAAAGACAATCTCGTCTAATTGACCTCTTAAAATCAATTCCGAAGCAATCACATTCTTACGGTAATCTTCAATACTGTTGACCTTGATACGAAATCTGACGGGGAGAACTCTCTGATTTTCGTACCCCTCATAGCGATATTTGCGAATGGTTGCGATGAGTGATTGCGCCTTATCCCTTGCAACCGGTATATGCGTCATCGAAAATCTATTATCGGCAATAAATTTAACAAAGCGAGGGAATAAATCAGATCCTATAATCTTTGTTGCGCATTTTTGATCCAATTTTTCATCAAAGGGGAGAATAATTGCACCTGCGTTATCAAGCTTTGCATCCTCTTGAATATGAAACGCACCAAGATCAAAGTCATATCGCCCAATTGGAATAAGCGCATTAATTTCAAATCTATCAGGAAATGACGCAGATTCTTTTTTAAGCTTATTCCTCAAACCTTTTCTAATTCTCTGCCATTCGAAATCTTCATTAATGTAAGCATCATAAAGACCACAATTTTTTAGCATGATATATTCATCAATAATTGCGTTTGAATTCATGTCATGAAAATTATAGCGCCATGTTAAATCAGCAATAGATTTTTGCGTTGCTGTAACATAATTGACGCTTTCATTCTCCTCGGCCCTCACATCGAAAGAAAACAAAATGAATAATAGTGAAAGAAATAATCTCATAATAATGACTTTATCATATTCCACAATTTTTGAAACAATGTTGGTAGACCAATATGATCAACGTCATCCCTGTTTATCATTCGTTCCGTTTTATCATAGATAAATACGGGATAGAGCGTTAGCGCAAAATGTGTGAACACATGGTGGATAAAAATTTTACTATCATGATCAGGCAAAGCCTCATTCGTATCAACCCAATCCGATGTTGGAAACCCAACCATACCCCCTAACATGCCCTTATCAGGGCGTTTTTCAATCCCGATTTGATCGTCATTGATATAGATATAGGCGATAGCGTGCTTTTCAGGGATCTTGGCTTTCTTACGTTTGAATGGAAAATTTGCCGCATCACCTTGCGCGTATCCCGCGCAATATTCGCTTATTGGGCAAATCATACATTTTGGTGATTTTGGAATGCAAATTGTTGCACCCAAATCCATCAGGCTTTGCGCAAAACAAGATGGCCTATCTTGATTATCCTTAATGAATAAATCATTGGCGTATTCACGGATAACTGGTTTTGAATCGGGCAATGGCGTTTCAATACGATATAGACGCGATATCACACGTTCGACATTGCCATCAATCACCGTGGCAGGGATGTCAAAGGCAATGGATGCAATCGCCGCGGATGTATAATCACCAATACCGGGCAGCGATTTTAAT
>JAUHXB010000154.1 GCA_030427215.1 Alphaproteobacteria bacterium
TATCAGGTTCTGACAGAGGCTGCGATTGCTGGATTGTCACAGGCAAACCAGATCACACAGTCACTATTATCATTACTACGATAAAATTAAATTTTGGAAAGCGACCCTTACAAAGGGGTCGTTTTTCCCTTGCTTTTGTTTTGGCAGGATATTTGCATTAAGATTTTATATGAAATTCTTTATGGAGATATTTTTAGGAACGTAAAATGAGTAGCACAATTGGTACAACATCAACAGGCGGCGTATTTATCGGGGGAACAGAATCCGGTATTAATACAACGGCATTAATTGAGGCTGCGGTCGCTCAAAAAACGCGACGTGCTGATTTGTTGGATATTGAGGTCAAAGAAAATATTTCAACAATGAATGCATATGATGAATTGTTGTCCTTAACAAATGCGGTTGATGCATCTTTACAACAATTGAAAGGGCCAGAAAGTTTTTTTGATGATACGGAACGTGTTTTTGATTTGAAATCAGGAACGGTTCTGACTTCTGATGGATCTGATTTTTCCTCCATTTTGGATATTGCGATCGACTCTGATGCTGTTGCAGGAGCATATGAAATTGAAGTTGTGCAGGTTGCACAGCCGCAAAAAGTTGCAGGTACATCCGTTGTTGATGACACGGCCGACCTTGGCTATACAGGAACATTTGATATTGGCCTTTCTGATGGTGGGGCGGTATCCACAATAAATGTTACTGCCGATATGTCTTTGGCGGAATTGGCAACCGCAATAAATTCACAAAGCGAAACAACAGGCGTTGGAGCATCTGTCATAAAGGTTGCTGAAGATGAATTTCAACTTGTCTTAACAGGGCAAGAGACAAACCGCACTATTGAAGTGACCGCTGTTACAGGCGACGATACTCTAAATCTTGTCGGCGTGACTGATGGTATTGGTGGTTTTCAAAATCAATTGCAGGCTGCACAAGAGGCGATTATAGAGTTTGATGGTGTTACGGTAACGCGTGACGATAATAACTTTGATGATTTGATTGATGGAATTGAACTGAATCTAAAAAACGAAGCGCCAGGAACACTAATATCCCTTGAAGTGGATAATGATGCCGCCGCGGTTCGGGACGCAATTACAACATTTATAGATGCATATAATGCATTTCGCGATTTTGTTGTTCAAAATCAGCAGATTGACAGTAGTGGAAATATTCCGGAGAGTGCGTCCCTGTTCAGTGATAACTTATTAAACGGCCTAGCAAATCAATATAGTAATATTTTGGCTTTAAATTTCAGTAATGGCGGCGATATTCAAACAATTCGTGATTTGGGGATTACAATTGGAAATAATAACAAGCTTGAAATCTTCGATCCTGCACGTCTTGATACAGCATTATTGAATAATTTTGAAGAGGTTAAGGCCGCTTTTGCGTCGGGATCAACATCTGATAATATTGAATTTCGTTTAACAGGAAATACATCTTCGCTTTCATCATCATCAATCACATTTGACTTAACAACTGATGGGGCTGGAACAATAACAGGCGTTACAGCAAATGGTGATGGTTCTGCATTTACAATTGATGGTAATAATATTTTAGGCGCCACAGGATCGATATATGAGGGATTAAGGTTTTCGTATGTTGGAACGGACGCAAACGTAACAATTAATACCACTTTAACCCAGGGTTTGGCTGATAGGGCGTTGAATGGAACAGACGGTTATACAGATTCTGTAACTGGATTAATTGTTCGGGAAAAGGCAAGTTTACAGGCGCAGAATACCGATAAAGCGCAAGATGCAAATGAAATCAGATCCAGAGCTGAGGATTTTCGTGTGGCTCAAATTGAAAAATACGCCAAACTGGAATCAGATTTGGTGTCTTTGAATGTTTTATTGGATCAAATACGTGCTATATTAGGAAATAACGACGATGATTAATTCAATTAATACGGACATTATGACAAACACGCCGCAAAATCCAAATAGTAATAATCCTTATGCTTCTGCCGCTATGGCTTATGGCACACGACAAGAAGCCAATTTATCAGGCTTTGAAGTGACTGCAAAATTGTATGAAGGGATGATCCGCTTTGTCGGCCAAGCGAAAACAGCATATAAGAATAATCAGTTAGAAGACATGATAATGTATGTTCAGAAAACGAATAAAATCCTTTCTGCTTTGCAGGGTCATTTGAATTTTGAGGAGGGTGGCGAGGCCTCTGTCTATCTCAATGATTTATATATGGAGATTTTCAAGCGACTGACACTTGTGTTACGTGCAGATGATGCGGAGGCAGAATTCGATTATGTTCATGAACTGTTATCACCCGTTGCGAAAATGTGGAATGATCATGCAGAAAATGCAAAAAAGTCTGTACCAGACACACATATCAATGCGCCTGAAAAGCCAAATTCATAAGGTTACAAATCGACCGAATTTAAATTTCAAATTTGTGATAAAATTCTCATAAATCGGAATCGAAAAACATACCAAATATATACATAATACTATATACTCATTAAGTGGGTTAATTATAAACGGGTGTTATAAAAAATGCGTTTCGGAGTTATTATTTTTTCTTTTCTTGTTTGGTTTTCGGCTCCGGCTCAATCTTTGAACATATCTGCAGAGGGGCCTTTGCTTATCAATCTTACTGAAGATGCTGCAAGCGTCATTGTTGGAAACCCAGTGCATGCAAGCGTAGTGCTTGATAATCCTAGATTGATGATCGTAACAGCGGGCTTGCCGGGTACAACGCAATTAACGGTCTTAGGGAAAAATGGTCGCGTGATTTGGAATGATCGCCTTACCGTTAATTCTGGCGGCGGCGACCATATACGTATTACAAACGCATGTGTTAATGGGGATGATCAATGTCAATCAACAAAAATGTTGTCTTGTGAAAAGGGTGGAAAATGCCATTCGTTCGTCATTCAAGGGATAGGTGTTAACGGGGGTAGTGGCCCTGGGGCAGCATCTAATAATCCAACTGCATTTGAGGAGGGTTCAGAATAATCATGAAACATCTTACTATTTTAATGGCTGTTATAGTTTTATCAGCATGCTCGACAACTCCGCACGAGTTCGGTCATGGTGATCCTGTGAAGGCCATGTCACAAACAGAATTGGCCATGATTTCGGCGCGAAATGCAGCATTGGAAAATAGGCATGCAGATATTAGGCGCGGGGAACTGTCATCAGCGGAAAAGGCTTATCGTACAGCCCCTAAAAACAAGGAAGCGGCGCTAAGATATTCAAAATTGTTAAGAAAAGTTAATATGCTCGAAGAAGCGGATTTGATATTAAACCCGTTTGCATCCAGCCCTAAAAAATCGTCACATGATATTATGTTGGAATACGCAAAAATCCAGATTGAAAAAGGAAATTTTCTAACGGGTCAAAACTTGGCAGAACAAGCTATGCTTATGAGTGACACGGCACTTTCTCGTCTTGTATTAGGGGTTTCTTTGGATGCTCAAGGTCATCACAAGGCTGCAGAAAATCATTTTAATATTGGTTTGGATAATGTTGGGTCAAATATAGATATCAAAAATAACCTATTGAACAATTTGGCCTTATCGCTTCTCTCTCAAAACAAAAAGAACGATGCGCGTAAGGCACTAGAGTCTATTGAGTTGACCTCATCATATAGTCAAAGAGATATCGTGAGGCAAAATAGGAACCTCGTCGATAGCTTATAATCACTTTATTTGATCATGCTTGCAGTTCCTTAACGAAGCATCTAAAATTGAGAGGTTAACAAATCTAACTCTCTTACCGTGGTATGATCAAACGTAAAAAACAATATTCATTGGTGGTAACTGCATTATTGAGTCTGGCCTGGAATGGGCCAGTTCAATCAAAAACTTTTGAAGAGGCCATATTGCATTCCGTGCAAAATCATCCA
>JAUHXB010000155.1 GCA_030427215.1 Alphaproteobacteria bacterium
CGGCATCGCCAAACATAATAAGGCGTGCCGCATCGCCAATGGCATGCGTTCCTGTTGCACAGGCGGTGACAACAGAATGGTTAGGTCCCTTAAAACCATATTTTATGGACACGTGACCTGAGGCCAAATTGATTAATGCAGACGGAATAAAGAAGGGAGAAATACGGCGTGTGCCCTTTTCTTCCATAAGCAATGATGTTTGATTAATGGTTTGAAGGCCACCAATACCTGACCCGATTAAAACACCAGAGCGCCATTGCTTTTCATCCGTATCGGCAACATACCCTGAATCCTCAACGGCTTCGGTCGCTGCGGCCATGGCAAAGACAATGAATTCATCCATTTTCTTTTGCTCTTTAAATTCAACATAGGAATCGGCGTGAAATAAACCGTCATTATTAGGCTCGTCAGATCGCGGAATAACCCCCGCAATTTTCGAGGGGATATCGGATACGTCAAAATGTTTAACGGTTGATATACCGCTTTTCCCATTGGTGATTGCCGCCCAATTATGGTCAACACCCATACCCAAAGGGGACACCATACCCATACCTGTAATGACTACTCGTCTCATATATCCATTCCTCTTTCAAATTTTGCGATTCTGCTTTCTGTATATAATATATACATTCCGTTTAAAACAACAATCCCCGCGTAAAAGCGGGGAAAGTCGTAAATTCTTATCAATAAAGACGGTATATTATTCGCCTGAATTTTCTTTGATGAATGATACTGCATCACCAACTGTTTGAATTTTTTCGGCTGCATCATCAGGGATTTCAACGTTGAATTCCTCTTCGAATGCCATAACCAATTCAACAGTATCCAATGAATCTGCACCCAAATCATCGATGAAGCTTGCGCCCTCAACAACTTTATCTTCATCAACACCTAAATGTTCAACAACAATTTTCTTAACGCGTTCAGCTATATCGCTCATCACTATAATTCCTTCTTTTGTTTACTCTTAATCTTTTTAAGATACGCCGTTTAATAGCAAAGAGTTTCGTGGATGACAATAGCCGATTTGTATTTTCACACAACCCCTAATGAATGCGGTCATATAGAGGGTGTGGATAAGGGGCAGATGACGAATTATGTTGACTTTATGCAACTCAATATGTTTTAAAGACATAAAATTAAAAAAGAAGTTGTAAGATGGATTTTCGCGATACAGTAAAAATGTCAACATTGCCAAACGGGTTACGGATCGTTCAGGCAGCTTTTCAACAAAAACCAGGCACATTTTATTATGGAGCGATTACTGATAATTTGCCTAGTGGTGAAGAAATTCAGAGGCGTGATTTTTCTGGTCAAAATGGCAGACATATCGAGCGATCTGTTTTTAATCCAAGACCAAAAATTTAAGCCACGTCTTTTTCTTTGTAGAAGATATCACCTAATTCGCTCATGGATTGAATGATCTGTTTGCATCCAATGTCTTTTAGGCGCTGGGCTTGGTTTTCACGGTGGGTAAGGCCGACATATCCGATTGTATCGATTCCTGCGGCGATACCCGCCATGGCGCCGGCGACCGTATCTTCAATCACAACCGCGTGGCGCGGTGCGACATGCATCGCCTCGCACACATGCAAATATAAATCGGGGGAGGGTTTTGGGTTTTTCACATCTTCAAACGTGAAAATAAAATCATCGGGGAAGAATTCTTTTAAACCTGCCGCGCGAATGGTTTCAATCACATTATCGCGTGTGCCGTTTGATCCCACCGCAATCTTAACGCCTTCATTATGCAATTTTTGAACGAAAGGTGTTGTCGTGTCATCCATGCGGATATGATCGGGCAAGATTTCTTTAAAAACTGCCTGGTTTTTTGTCCAGTGATGGTCGGGAAATCGCACAGAATGATTGGTCTCAACCGATTCGACAATATCCGTGACCGCCCGCCCCATATATGTTTCCATACATTTTTCGAGTGTGTATTCAGTCAAGCCAAGGTCGTGTAATTGGCGCATGAGGACGGTGTTATGCGCGATTTCAGAATCGGCAAGCGTTCCATCACAGTCAAAGATAATAAGGTCGTAATTCATGTTATTGTGCATGGCAATAAAATAGCATAGTGAGGGTGGCAATTTAAAGGCAATAAATATAGGTTGACATATTTTAAATATGGATATATTAATACTAATGCTCAGCTTAATATCTCAACAAGAAGTTATGGAGGATTGCGACCTTAAAAAGTCTTACGATGGTTTTTTTGAAGCTTGGAATAATCAAGTTGATAAGTTATCGGAAGATAATCTTCAGGCAATGTGCCATGACACTCTTTGCAGAGATTTCACAACAAATGATGAATACACAGCTTGCTTTTTGTTTGTTTTAGATGAGAAAATAGTCGGAATAACATCATTTTATTTAAACGAACAAAGCGAGGATAATAACATTATTAGGGAGGCATATCTTTCCAGCGCTATCCACCCCAAACTTAGAGCGCAAGGCTTTGGTAAATCACTTATATCTTTTCAATATAGGAAAGCTCAGCAGCTAGGATTGGACAGGATTGTTGCGAGCATATCCCCTCAAAATACAGCCTCACTCAGTAGATTCCAAAGGTTAAGTCGCGCAGGGTTAGCAAGGGAATTCAAAATTGACGTTTCAGGAAAGCTTGAAAGGTATATTTATCGCGTTCCTACCACTACATCTGCACAAGCAATAGACTTTACACTTGGCCTAATTACACCTTCAGCCATGCAAAAAAGAACACAACTTAAACCATAGCCATCCCGCCATTGACGTGGGTGGTTGTACCCGTCACATACCCTGCCTCATTGGATGCCAAATACACGACCGCCGCGGCAATATCGTCTGATGTACCCATCACCCCTGCCGGTATCGTTGAATTAATCTTGGCCTTTTGATCATCATTGAGGGCGTCTGTCATGGCCGTTGCGATAAATCCGGGGGCAACACAATTCACGGTGATGCCACGCGATGCGACCTCCGCCGCCATGGATTTTGACCATCCAATCATTCCCGCCTTTGACGCAACGTAATTACACTGCCCGGGATTGCCTGTCACACCAACAACGGATGCAACATTGATAATGCGACCGAAACGACGTTTCATCATGCCGCGTTGGCAAGCCTGTGCCAATTTGAATGTCGATGTCATGTTAACGTTAATCACATCCTGCCAATCTTCGTCTTTCATCCGCATGGATAATCCGTCACGCGTTAGACCAGCATTATTGACCAAGATATCAATTTGTCCCATTTCGGCCTCAACGGTTTTTACCAATTCTGCAACGGCATCAGGGGATGATAAATCTGCTGGGAATGCTTTGCATTTAGGACATAGATCACCCAACAAAGCGTTCAATTTATCTTCGTTACGACCCGTGATCGCGATGCATGCACCCTGTGCGTGTAAGGCCTTGGCAATGGCACCACCGATGCCACCTGTCGCGCCAGTCACCAATGCAATTTTACCTGTTAAATCAAACATAACAATTATCTCCTCCTATAAATTTTCCAATAATTTTTCAATATCGTCGGGCGTTTCCGCGTTCATCCCTTTGATGTCTTTATTAATACGTCTGGTCAGGCCAGATAAAACCTTTCCTGCACCAAGCTCAATCATTTGTGTAATGCCCTGATCACTCATCCATTGAACCGATTCGCGCCATCTGACCCGTCCAGTGATTTGATCAACCAAAAGCCCGCGAATTGCATCCACGTTCTTTTCCGCCTGCGCCGTGACGTTGGCGACAACAGGAAGAGCCGGAACACGCATAGTTGTATCTGCCAAGGCCTGTTGCATTTCATCCGCCGCGGTTTGCATCAATGAACAATGAAATGGCGCAGATACAGGTAGCATAAGCGCACGTTTTGCGCCTTTTTCAGATGCC
>JAUHXB010000156.1 GCA_030427215.1 Alphaproteobacteria bacterium
AGAAAAAAAACTGACTGACCCTGTCCTCATTGAGGCTCGCGGTAAAAAATCATGTGCCGAAGGTGACCGTGTTTTGGTTAAATTAAAAACACATGATGACGGCACGATCACTGGATTATTAATGCGCAATTTGGGTGAACAAATCACCAAAACAATCGCAGGGCGCGCCGTTCAAACAGATAAAGGATGGGTTATTGAACCCGTCAACAAATCGGATAGGAATACTTATAAATTAAAGGCCGCGTCTGATGAACTTGTCGATGGGCATTTAGTAGAAGTCACTTTAGAAAAAGAAGAGGGGCGCGGTGCATTGCGCCAATCTGTTGCAACGCTCAAATCCATTATTGGACATGATGACGACCCAAAGGCTATATCCTTAATCGCCATGTTCGAAAAGGGATTAACATCCGAATTTCCTGACGATGTTTTGGCGGAATGTGAAGGGTTAGAAGTTCCGACATTGGGCAACCGCGAAGATTTGCGCAACATTCCACTTGTCACCATTGATGGAGCGGACGCACGCGATTTTGACGATGCGGTTTTTGCCGAAAAAATGGATGATGGCGGGTTTCACATTATTGTCGCAATTGCAGACGTGTCACATTACGTGCATGTCGATACGGCATTGGGGCAGGAGGCGTTAAAACGTGGAAATTCTACATACTTTCCTGATCGCGTTGTGCCGATGTTGCCAGAGGCATTGTCCAATGATTTATGTTCTTTGCGCCCGCATGAGGACCGCGCCTGTATGGGTTTTCATCTTTACATCAATGATAAGGGTGATTTAAAAAAATGGATTCCATTTCGCGGGTTAATGCGATCCCACGCACGATTAATCTATGAACAGGTTCAAGCGGCGTTCGATGGTTTAACAGATGATTTAACTGAACCATTATTGGATAATGTTTTAAAACCGATTCATCAGGCCTTTGTGATTTTGGATAAAGCACGCGCGCGTCGCGGGGCGTTAGATATTGATATGCCTGAGCGTAAAATCGATATTGATGAAACAGGCACAATGACGGGCGTGACATTACGCCAACGATATGACGCGCATAAAATGATTGAGGAATTTATGATCCTTGCCAATGTCGCCGCGGCAGAAGCGTTGGAAGCCAAAGGCGCGCCATGTATCTATCGTATTCACGATCAACCAGACAGCGACCGCATTGATAATGCATCAAATTTCCTCGAAGGATTTGGCCTTAATTTGGCAAAGGGAAATGTGCCTAAACCATCTGTCCTCAATTCATTATTGAAAAAAGTGGAAGGCGAAGACCACGCCCATTTGGTCAACGAAGTCATTTTACGATCACAATCACAGGCGGTGTATTCCCCTGATAATATTGGTCATTACGGTCTTGCCCTACAAAAATATGGGCATTTCACATCCCCTATTCGTCGTTATGCCGATTTGATTGTGCATCGATCCCTCATTCGTGCCTATGGATTGGGCGAAGGTGGATTAACGGATGAGGAGTCCGTTACAATGGCGGATATTGCCGATCACATTTCAAAAACTGAGCGCAATTCGATGGAGGCAGAACGATCAGCCGTTGATCGTTTCACCGCATCCTATTTGGAAACGCGGATTGCATCCGAATTTACCGGACGGATTAGTGGCGTGACCCATTTTGGTTTATTCGTGCGATTGGATGAAAATGGCGCAGATGGGCTTATCCCTATTAAATCCTTAGGCGATGATTATTATGAACATGTTGAACAGGCACATGCCTTGATCGGACGTCGTCATGGTCGTGTATTCCGATTATGCGCACCAGTTCGCGTGACAATACGTGAGGCCGATCGCTTAACAGGATCATGTATCTTGCAATTGGTTAACCCCCATGATGGGGCGGATATTCCAGGATTTATTGGCCCTGAAATTATGATGCGCCCAACAGAAAAACCAACACGATCAGGGCGATCAAAACCATATCAATCCCGCAAAGGGCGAAAAGATGATGGTAAGCGGTTCAAAAAAGGGCCAAGCGCAAAGAAAAAGAAAACAACGCCAAAGCATAAGAAGAAACAAAATAAAGGTAATCCATGACCAAAACATGGATCAGTGAAAGTGAAGATCAAACCGCGATTATTGCAAAAGAGATCGCGGAAGGATTAAATTACCCTGCGGTTATTTGTCTGAATGGTGATTTGGGGGTGGGCAAAACCGCACTTTCACGAGCCCTTATTCGATATCTTCTCAATGATCCCACTATGGTTGTACCTAGCCCAACTTACACCCTTGTTCAAACATATGATGATGACACGATTTGGCATTTTGATCTTTATCGACTTGATACGCCCGATCAATTATATGATGTTGGGTGGGAAGAGGCATTAAGTGCAAAACTCTGTTTAATTGAATGGCCCGACAAGGCCGGCGCACTTTTACCCAAAAATCGAATCGATATCACCATAAATACCGAAAAAAATGGCGAAAGATCGATTAAAATGACAAAATAGAGCCATAAAATCGTCATATTGAACCAATATTTGTATTTTTAGTGAACTTTTGCTATAAATTTTAGTAAGGAAAGTATGATGAGAATTGAACCGATCAATTATGATTTAAGCCAGCTGCGCCAGCAACAAAAAATTGCGGCGACGGTTGATCGCAATGTCTCTAACTTTCAATCAGGTGGGCAATTATCCGAATTTGAGCGATTACAATTAAAGGCCGCCTATTTTCAACAAAGGGAAACTGGATTTTTGCCCCGCCTTGATGCGCGTTTGGCCCTTGCCTTATCTGCACTTAACGATAACACTACTTTAAAAACTGCAACTAATTCTTCAGCATCAAACGCATATAAACAAACATCACAACTGGCCTGATCACAGATCACTTAACTCTTAAGATTTTTTAAATGGCGCCAATTAGATCGCTTTTGATTATCGGGAATATGACGCGATAATGCAAGGATAAGACCGAAACTGATCCCCACCGCAACCAACGATGACCCCCCATAACTGATAAACGGTAGTGTCATTCCCTTTGCAGGGATTAACTCTATCGTCGATCCCATATGGATAAAGCTTTGTACCGCCAACATAAACACCAAACCACCGCCAGCCAGCATCACAAATTGAGAATCGGACCGGGCAAATCGCATCAATAATCGGTAAAAAAGATACACAAGCATGATAACAAATAAGGCCGTAAAAACAAATCCCCATTCTTCGCCAATGGCCGTAAAGATAAAATCAGAATGAATATCGGGCACCGCATTTTTCACCTCGCCCTGACCTGGCCCCTGCCCAATAATCGATCCGTTCATAAAGGCCTGTTTTGATTGATCAATTTGATATGTGTCTGTGCCCCCTGGGTCCAAAAACCGATCAATCCGTGATTGAACATGGCCAAGCGTGAAATAAGCGCTGACAATCCCCACAATAAATAATCCACCCAACATCGCGATATATCGTAGCGGACATCCAATCAGGAAAATTTGAGCGGCAAACACACATGTGATCAAAAACACCATTCCAAAATCAGGTTGTAAAATCAATAAACATGCGCTTAAGCCATAAAGCATGATCGAGAATAAAATATATGGCCTATCACTGTTCGTTTTTTGCATGGACAACAACCAAGCCGACACAATAATAAATCCGGGTTTTAAAAATTCAGATGGCTGAACCGAAAACCCAAAAACCCTTATCCATCGCGTTGCGCCCTTGATTTCTGCACCGCCAATCAAACTCATCACAACACCAATGATTGAGATGATAGAGATCGCAACCGCGGCCTTTAAAATTTGTGAGTGGTTTAAAATGGTTGAGGCCAATAATAATGCACAAGCAGGCGCCAAAAATAAAATATGCCGAAATAAAAAATGATATTCATGCAACCCAATG
>JAUHXB010000157.1 GCA_030427215.1 Alphaproteobacteria bacterium
TACGTTTGAAGTTGATATGGACACCTGTGGTCCAATGGTTTTGGATGCATTGATCAAAATCAAAAATGAAACTGATCCCTCTTTGACTTTCCGCCGAAGCTGCCGCGAAGGAATTTGCGGATCATGTGCCATGAATATTGATGGCACAAATACATTGGCCTGTATCAAGCCTATCGATGAGGTTAAGGGCGAGGTTAAGATTAACCCCCTGCCCCACATGCCCGTAGTGAAAGATCTGGTGCCTGATCTTAACCATGTATACGCGCAATTGGCATCGATTGAACCATGGATGAAAACACAAACAACCGCCCCGTCGAAGGAGCGTTTGCAATCACCGGAAGAGCAACATCTGATCGATGAAGCATCAGCGTGTATTTTATGTTTTTGCTGTTCAACAGCTTGCCCATCTTATTGGTGGAATGGTGATCGTTTCCTAGGCCCTGCCATATTATTAATGGCCTATCGTTGGATAGCGGATAGCCGCGATGAAGCAACAGGTGAACGATTGGACGCATTGGAAGATCCATTCAGGTTATATCGTTGTCATACAATTATGAATTGTACAAAAACATGTCCAAAAGGGTTAAACCCCGCCAAGGCCATCGCCGAAATTAAGAAATTGATGGTTGCGCGCGCAGCGTAAAATTGTTCTGTGCGAACGTTGCCGAGTCCGATATACTTTTTTTAAATAAACAAAGATGGAGATCGACCATGATAATCTTAGACGTATTTTCACATTTTCCAGGCGAATTTAAAATATTGGAAACATGCATTTCCGCCATTGTCGCTTTTGCTCTTGGGGTTGTCTGGTATCACCCCAAAATTGTTGGGCAAGAAGCCTCTGCAATGATCGAACAAGAAACCAAAGGATTTAAGCCAGGTCCATTTTTTTATGTTGTTGCCCTCTTTTTTTGGTTTGTTACGTCGTCTGTTTATACATTTTTAATTAGCTTCCTAGAGCCAACATCAACACAAGAATTATTAAGCCTTTCCACGTTTTTGTGGGTTGGATTTGTTCTTCCTGTTTCGTTGTTAAACGGATTATTTAGCGGCAAAAAATTAACGGTTATTGGGGTGGATAGCTCTTACTTCCTTGCAGGTTTATACCTGTTCGCCGTTATTCATGACGTTATTTAAAAACCGACCTATCCTTTCTTGGTGTTTATATGATTGGGCCAACAGTGTGTTGGCCACAATTATTTTTACATTTGTATTTAGCGTCTATTTTTCCCGCGGTATTGTTGGGGATGAGGTTTTAGGCAGTGCCTATTGGGGATATGCAATTGGTATTGCAGGGGGAATAGTTGCGTTAACTGGCCCAATATTAGGGGCCATATCAGACGCCTTTGGCCCACGTAAACCACTTCTGCTCGGCCTGACAATACTTACCATTTTATCAACCATAGCGATGTTTTGGGCAATGCCTGATCCGTCTTATACGCTTTACGCCCTTATACTGGTTGGTTTGGCGACAATTGGGTTTGAACTCGCTCAATCACAATATAATGCGATGTTATCCGATATTGCCCCCGCCGACAGAATTGGGCGTATATCGGGATGGGCATGGTCGTTAGGGTATTTTGGCGGACTCATTTGCCTCATCATTGCACTTGTTGCCTTTATTGGATTAGGCGATGGCACAGGGTTATTGGGATTACCAGAAGAAGACAGCTTAAACGTACGAGCCACATGTATCCTTGCCGCCATCTGGTATTTGGTTTTTGCCCTTCCTTTGTTTCTGTACGTTCCTGACCGAAAACAAATACCTCATAAAAAAGGATTGATTGTTGAGGCCTTTCAAAGCCTATGGCAAACAATTAAAACCCTCTTCACAACATCAGGAAATGTTGGACGATTTTTGATTGCATCGGCCATTTATCGTGATGGTTTAAACACGCTTTTCACCGTTGGTGGATTATATGCCGCGGGAACATTCGGCATGGATTTTCAGGAAATCCTGATTTTCGCGATTGGGTTGAATATCACATCGGGGATTGGCGCGTTTGCCTTTGCTTATTTTGATGATGTTAAGGGCGCAAAGCCAACCATTGTTATTTCCCTTCTGGCCCTTATTGGACTGGGTATTGGCATTATGATCGTCGAAGATAAAAACACATTTCTCATTCTTGCTCTGGCTCTTGGACTATTCATCGGCCCTGTTCAGGCCAGCAGCCGATCCATGATGGCAAGATTAGCGCCAAAGGACGCCAGCACGGAACTATTCGGTCTTTATGCCATGACAGGGAAATCAATCGCCTTTACAGGGCCACTCCTCTTTGCCTTTTTAACCCAAATCACGGACAGCCAACGATGGGGGATCAGCGCCATTATCGCATTATGGGTGATCGGATTAATTTTGTTGATGAGGGTGAAGGAAACCACCACGCCATAAAGACATTTTATTTCATTGAATTTTAGAGTGAAACCCTGTATTGCTGTGCCAAAGTTTAAAATACAGGATTTAAAATGACTCAAGAATTAAGAAATATCGCCATTATTGCCCACGTTGACCATGGGAAAACCACGTTGATTGACTCCCTGATGAAACAATCAGGGATGTTCCGTGACAATCAGGCAACGGACGAACGCATGATGGATTCCAATGATTTGGAAAAGGAACGCGGTATTACGATTTTGGCAAAGCCAACATCCATTCAATGGGGTGACGCGCGTATTAACATTATCGACACACCGGGCCACGCCGATTTTGGTGGTGAGGTTGAACGTGTTTTGCACATGGCGGATGGGGTTATTTTGTTAACCGATGCGGCCGAAGGGCCAATGCCACAAACCAAATTTGTGTTGGGTAAGGCATTGAAACAAGGGTTAAAACCCATTGTGATTATCAATAAAATTGACCGCCCAGACGAACGCGCGGAAGAGGTTGTGGACGAGGTTTTTGATCTGTTCGTGTCTTTGGATGCGAATGATGAACAGCTGGATTTCCCAATTTTATATGCATCAGGTCGTGATGGATGGTGTGTTCGCGAATTGGCGGATGACCGCAAAGATCTTACACCATTATTGGAATTGGTCATGACGCATGTCCCTGCGCCAACGGGTGACCGTGATGCACCTTTTGCGATGTTGGCAACATTATTGGATTCCGATCCATTCCTTGGTCGTTGCCTGACTGGTCGAGTGATCTCAGGGTCGGCAAAGGTGAATGACGCCGTGAAATCAATGGGTTTAGACGGAAAAACAATTGAAACAGGACGTTTGACAAAATTATTAACATTCGATGGAACAGACCGCGTTGCCGTGGAACAGGTCAATGTCGGTGATATTATTTGTATCGCCGGATTGGCCAAAACATCCGTGGCTGATACAATTGGTGCGCCTGCGCTTGATAAACCCGTTGAATCAACACCGATTGACCCGCCAACAATGGCGGTGATGATTACCGTGAATGACTCCCCATTTGCAGGGAAAGAAGGTAAAAAAGTCACCTCGACAATGATCCGCGAACGTTTAATGGCAGAAGCCGAAGTCAATGTTGCGATCACATTCAAAGAATCTGACGATAAAGACGCCTTTGAAATTGGTGGACGCGGTGAATTACAACTTGGGGTTTTGATTGAAACAATGCGACGCGAAGGGTTTGAAATGACTGTTTCTCGTCCTCGTGTTTTGTACAAGGAAGAAAACGGTGAACGCATGGAACCGATTGAGGAAGTCACCATTGACGTTGACGAAGAATACGCCTCAACCGTTGTTGATAAAATGAATAAGCGCAAGGCGGAAATGATTGATATGCGATCATCTGGCGCGGGTAAGCAACGGATCATTTTCCATGCGCCTTCTCGTGGATTA
>JAUHXB010000158.1 GCA_030427215.1 Alphaproteobacteria bacterium
ATGTTGTATGGTGGGTCGGCAAAAACCATATCGATTGAATTATCGGGAAGCGTTTTTAAAAGCTCTAATGAATCACCTGACATGATTTTATTAAGTTTGTTTTCTAACATGCGAATCATAAGAATCGAAAAATGACTCGCGCGTCAAGAGTCAAAATTAAAAAAGAAATAAAATTATTTTAGGCGGCCAATAATTTATTACGAACAGGTGCGAAAGATTGGCGGTGGTGAGTCGTTACACCGTATTTTTCAATAGCTTCCAAATGCACCTTTGACCCATAACCGCTGTTCGTGTGCCATCCATATTCGGGAAAATCGTTCGCCAATTGTTCCATAATTGTGTCGCGGTGAACCTTTGCGATGATGGATGCGCAGGCAATTTCTTTGACTTTACTATCACCCCTTATAATTGCCTCGGCAGGGCAGGGAAGCTTCTCAGGCAACCGATTGCCATCCACATAAATCATTGTTGGGAGTGTGGGTAAATCATTTGCGGCCTGCGCCATGGCTTTCATTGTGGCTTGTAAAATATTAATCTTATCAATTTCTTGTGGTGATATTTCGGCAATCGACCATACACAATGTTGACGAATTAACGGTGCCAGGATATTCCGCTTGGTTTTGAATAGTTTTTTACTATCCGTGACATCATCTAACCACGGCAATGATGTATCGGGAATATGCACGCACGCGGCAACGACTGGCCCTGCCAATGGTCCACGACCAACCTCGTCAATCCCTGCGGTTATGATAGGCATTTACTCACAATTTCATAAACGTCTGGTGATAAATTATCACTCTCCAAAATGCGTTTTAATTCCGCCTTCATTAATTTTTGGCGATCCGCAGTGAATGATTTCCATTGTCTCATAGGGGTTAATAACCTTGACGCAATTTGTGGATTTTTGGTGTTCAATTCCAAAATAATATCGGTCAGAATTTTATATCCTTCACCCGATTTGACATGGAAACCCTTTTGATTGCGCATTGCAAACGCCCCAATGAGGGCGCGTATACGGTTAGGATTTGATAATGTAAATGCGGGGTGATCCATCAACGCCTTAACGCGGGCAGGAGTGTCATGACGGCCACAAGCGGCCTGTACAGCAAACCATTTATCAATGACCAATGCATGATCGGCGTAATCCTCATAAAATTCGGCAAGAGCATGTTCACGTTGGGGACGATCTGTTTCAACCAAAATGGATAATGCCCCTAATTTTTCGGTCATAGTGACCGCATTTGAATATTGATCAAACGCCATATGCACCGCCGCGCTTTCATCCACCGCCAATTTATATTTTAATACCAAATTGCGAAGGGCACGTTTCGCCATGGATTCTGGATCAGTTTTAAATTCAGATGATGGTGCGCATAAGCCATAAAGCATATCCAAATCATCGCCAAGGCCATGGGCGATGGCTTCGGTTAAATTATCCTTCGCCTTTGCAATGGCATCGGGGTCGATAATGTTTTGTGCGTTTGCAATGATACTGTCTTTTGGCAGGCTTAGCATACGAACCAATAAGGCTTTGTTATCATCTTTTAAGCTATGAACGGCTTGGCTTAACGCCATAATAAAGTCATCTGTCGATAATGATGAATCGTTTAAATATCGCATCATTAATTTTTGCCCCGATTCCCAACGGTTAAATCCATCCGTATCATTCGCCATGAGGAATAGGAGATCTTCATCACTTTGATCCGTTTCCAAAATCACAGGTGCGGAAAATCCACGAAGGTAAGATAGAGTTGGTTTCTGATCGATATCTTTGAATACAAATTCTTGTTTCTCTTTTGTTAAAATTAATGTCGAGGTCGCCAACTCTTCACCATCGCGGGACATCACACCTGTTTTAATAGGGATCACCATTGGTTTTTTATTTTTTTGACCAGGTGTATCAGGGATTGATTGTGTGAATGTCACCGTCACGGTTTTTGTATCGGCATCATAAGATGATTTTGCGGTCACTTTCGGTGTTCCTGCTTGTGAATACCATAATTTGAATTGATCGAAATATTTGTTTGCGCTGGCGTCCTGCATTGCCTTGATAAAATCATCGCATGTTGCGGCCTGTCCATCATGACGAGAGAAGTAAAGGTCAGTTCCCTTGCGATACATCTCATCACCCAAAAGGGTGTTCATCATGCGGATGACTTCGCCGCCTTTTTCATACACGGTCATAGTGTAAAAATTATTGATCTCAATATATTCCTCTGGGCGGATCGGGTGCGCCATTGGTGATGCATCCTCGGCAAATTGCAGATCGCGCAGCATCTCAACCTCGTCAATGCGTTCGGTCACGGGGTCATTCATTGCTTGTCCGAATTGATTTTCACGGTAAACGGTAAAGCCTTCTTTCAATGATAATTGAAACCAATCGCGGCATGTGACTCGGTTTCCCGACCAATTGTGGAAATATTCATGTCCAATAACGCGTTCAACACGAAGGAAATCAGCATCAGTCGCCGTTTTTTGTTCCGCCAACACAAGCGCCGTATTGAAAATATTGAGCGATTTGTTTTCCATCGCGCCCATGTTGAAATCACTGACCGCGACAATATTGAAAATATCCAAATCATATTCTCTGCCATAGGCTTCTTCATCCCATTTCATGGAATCGATCACGGCCTGCATCGCGAAATCGACTTGGTCTAAATCGGCTTTGCGTGTGTAAATCCGCAAATCAACCTTTTGCCCAGACATGGTTGTAAATTCATCTTGTTTATAAACCAAATCACCAGCCACAAGCGCAAACAGGTAACATGGTTTTTTATGCGGGTCATGCCATACGGCGAAATGGCGTCCACCATCAAGCGTCCCTGTTTCAATGCAATTTCCGTTTGAGAGAAGGACAGGATAGTTTTCCGCATCCGCCTCAATCCGAACGGTGTATGTCGTCATGACATCGGGGCGATCCATCCAAAATGTAATATTTCTAAATCCTTCTGCCTCACATTGGGTTGTATAATTCCCACCTGATTTGTACAGGCCATTGAGGGATGTGTTTTTCTCTGGCTTAATTTTTGTGACAATTTCCAAATCAAATGATTCACCAAGGCATGGGATGATTAGGTAGTCATCATCCAACTTATAATTTTTGATGAGTTTGCCATTTGCATGGATGGATACCAATTCGACATCATCACCGTGATTGAGGCTTAATTCAGTCTTTTTTGGGGATTGGCGGATATAGTTTGCTCGTTGGGTGACGATTGTATGCCCATCATACAACTCGAACGTGAAATGAACGGAGTCAACCTCGTGCGATGGCGCAGTGTAATCTTTAAGATAAATTGTTTTTGGTGTGTTTTTTGTCATGGGACAGATGATACCTTTAAGACACAAAGTCGCCAAGGGATTAAATGATCAAGCCGAATGGTTAAACCCGGGCACAATTTTATCAATAATTTGTGTGATTCCACCAATATCGTCTTCAGTGGCTAGCGCCTCAAGCTGCGTTATAGTTTTTTTAATTGTTGATAATTTGAGCGGTGCCGGATTTGCCGCAAAAGTTGATGGAATATCTGTTTTTAATTGCTGTTCAGAATCATCGAATAATTCTTCATAGAGTTTCTCACCAGGGCGAAGACCAATGATTTTGATATCAATATCCTCATATGGTTTCAGGTCGGCAAGGCGGATCATTTGGCGCGCCACATCCATAATTTTTAAGGGCTCTCCCATATCCAAAACAAAGATATAACCGCGCTCTCCCCGCCCTTGGGTAATGGCGGCGCTTGATGCCTGTAACACCAATCCAACGGCCTCTTTGATCGTCATGAAATACCGTTTAATATTTGGATCGGTGA
>JAUHXB010000159.1 GCA_030427215.1 Alphaproteobacteria bacterium
AATCGGGTCTCTTTCAATGGCTAAAAAACTGAAAAGCGTTTTAGAACAATGGAAGTGGGCTGCCTCGTGCTATAAGCCTGATGAAAGCAAAGAATTATTTAACGATTGTATTGGTATATTGAGAACAAGAAGCTTTTTAACATCTTATGATATTATTTCTTTTGAATTTCAAAGATTAGCTGGTCAGGATAGAGCCGGCATTCCGTATGCAATCGCAAAAAACACAAGAATAATCGCTAATCAAATCCGTATACAACTTTCATAAAATAACCCTTCAAATGAATGAAGGACTGTTTCTGCGCCAGTATTTTCTATAGCCACATCAATTCAGGACCTTCGGGGATAATGCCTGATGGGTTTACCATTGGGTGGCTTTTATAATAATGATGTTTGATATGCGTCATATTCACTGTGGGTTTGATTTCAGGCATATTATACAAACGCACCATGTAATCTTGTAAAAATTTGAAATCCTCAATGGCGTCAATATTACATTTGAAATGAGTGTGATAAACCGCATCAAAACGGATCAGTGTTGTAAATAGGCGGATGTCCGCCTCGGTTAAACGATCGCCGCATAAATAGTCTCGTCCATCATTCAAAATTCCTTCCAGCCATTGCAGGGAATCAAATAAGTCGTGAACGGCCTTGTTATAGGCGTCTTGAGACGTTGCGAAACCAGCCTTGTAAACCCCGTTATTAACGGTGTTATAGACACGGTCATTGATTGAATCAATTTCATCTTTGAGTGAATCGGGATAGTAGTCATCATTGTTACCTGTCAATTCATTAAAGGCGAAATTGAAAATGCGAATAATTTCCGCGCTTTCATTATTGACGATGGTTTCTTTATCTTTATCCCATAAAACGGGCACGGTGACTTTGCCCGTGTAATCCGATTTTGCCTTTGTATAAATTTGATGCATGTAATCGAATCCATAAAGCGGATCGCTCGTTGCACCATCAAAATCATCGTTTAATTCCCATCCATGGTCCAACATGTGGGGATGTACAACAGACACCTCAATATGATCTTGTAAATCTTTTAGACGGCGGAAGATAAGCGCCCGGTGCGCCCATGGACAGGCAAGTGATACATAAAGATGATAGCGACCACTTTGCGCATCATCTTTTGAAATTCTATTGCGAAATTCCGATTCATCGCGTTTGAATTCACCGTCTTCATTGGCAAATTCATTTTTTGTTTTCCATTGTCCGTTGACTAATAATCCTGGCATGCATGACCAACTTATAAGGCTCTAAATGGTTCAAAAAAAATAACCCTTCAAATCAATGAAGGGCTATTATGTGTTTTTTGGGTTGTATCAAAATCCTTTTATGACACTAAAAATGTTAAGGTAGTCATCGGTCCAGGGTTTTAAGTTCTCGGAATAGGTTATAGCTTTCCACTCATACGAGGTTTTAAGGCTATTCAGTATAGCTTCATTTTTTGAGACTACAACATACCGCGATGCAGATAAAAGTGGTTTGCTCATATCATTTGACACTGATTTATGTATGCTGTCTTTATTTGATAACGTGGCATTGACCGCAATAATCGGATCCAAATCAAAATAGCGATTGGATGTGTGGAAAATGATAACACCATCTTCTTTTAATTTTTGAGCATATATTTCTATTGCTTCTGTGGTCAATAAATGTGTCGGTATTGCATCAGAACTGAATGTGTCGACAATAATCATATCGTAACTATTATCCTGGGCTTTTGAAATATTAAATCGCGCGTCACCAATTGTAATTTTGACATTAGGGGCACAAGATGAAAGATAAGTGAAATAATCAGGAT
This sequence comes from Alphaproteobacteria bacterium, assembly GCA_030427215.1. Classification (GTDB taxonomy): domain Bacteria; phylum Pseudomonadota; class Alphaproteobacteria; order Micavibrionales; family UBA1664; genus UBA1664. The sequence goes on from JAUHXB010000159.1 coordinate 1,808, forward strand.
TGCGTGCAATATCAACGACATCTTGGTCTAATTCATAAAAATGAAAATTTCGACGCTGTTTTTTATAACATGCAACCGTTCCTACACCCAAACCCAGCGCGGCGATAGATTGATTCCCGCTCTTTTCGTTGAACAAATCAAAAATATCCCCAAGTGGTCCGTCAGGGTGATAATAAGATGATATTATAGGTGTGTCATTAATTGGTAATGATTGCATTCCATGCAATGTCGTCCCATGAATGAAATGACGAACATTATCTTGAGGGTAGTCTCTGATTATCAATGTTCCAATTTTATTTCTAGCAATGTAAATAATATCACCAGAAAAATTTAATTTTCCGCCAATAATCGACACAATCATTGCCGTTGCGAAGATACCAAAAGTAATTTTTTTATCAATAAAGGCAATCATAAATGTGGTGAGAATAACGGCGATAAATACATGAGCATGAGTATTATTAACCGTAGCAAAGAGTATAAGCGCGATGATACTTACTATCACCGGCAGAGATAAATATTTTAAGGGTATGTTTTTCGTGTCACCAATTGATGGGCGAAGCGTGAATACGATACAAAAAATCCATAACGATATAAAATATTCAATGGGTAAGTAAAATATTTCATGGGCAATAAAACTGTGAAATAATCCGGCAAGGCAACCACCGATCGAAAGAATAAAGAAAAACAGCGTTAGGCGAGATGGATGTGGTTTGATTTGTGATAATTTTAAATGACAAAATGTCGTTATAAAAAGAAATCCAACATAGTGGATTATAACGCTAGCCCACAATAATTTATGCAGATTAATCAGGCTGGATAAGAATATCAAAGCTACAAAAACAAATGTGATTATATTCAGATATTTTTCGTTTTTTGCCAATCCAGATGGTGGATCAGAAAAAGCCATGACAAAGCTTCCAATATAAAATGCCAATGGAATAATCCATAGTAGCGGAACAGAGGCAATGTCCGTTGTCACGTGAGAGGTTACACCTAACATCAAACTTACTGGTAAAAATGATAGGATAAGCCAAAGCCCTATATCTTTTATAGTAACATTATTTTTGTTGTTTTTTGATTGCTTGGGTCGGGGAACAAATGTGACTTTTGATACCAAAGCCGATATAAAAATAAAGATACAAAGTGCGCCGTATCCATAGGCCCATAAATTAGTTTGGAAGTTTATCGTTGTAAACGGTTCAATGATAAAAGGATATGCAACAAGCGCAACAAACGACCCAACATTACTTAATGAATAGAGGGAGTAAGGTGTTTTTGAATGTTCTGATTCTTGATTATTTTTGATGCGTTCGTATATAGCCTGATATAGAGGTGCATTTGTTGCCAGTGCAAAATAGGGGATGCCTATCATCAAAAACATGGTTTTTAATTGCCACAATGTCAGATCATGATCTTCGTATGATAATGGTGGTAAACCGTCCCAATTCATGCAAAACAATCCTGCTATGATTATTAAAACTTGTAATATTGGTGGTAAAAAAGCTGGGAAATATCGAATATTAATATGCGCCCATATATATCCACCTAGCAATAATAATTGAAAGAACAACATCGACGTTGTCCAAACAGATGGCGTTCCGCCCAAGATGGGTAGTAAAATACGTGCGGATAGGGGCTGTATAATAAATAATAAAAAGGCACTAAGGCAAAGAAGGCATCCAAATAGTCTATAAGTATTCATGGCATTGATGCTATTCACTTTTGTGACATCGCACAAAAAAGATTTATGATTATACACATAAAAATAACCCTTCAAATCAATGAAGGGCTATTTCGCAATTTTTCTTTTTGGAGAAAAAGAATTCTTAAAATTTCGGTCTGTGTTGTTGAAGAGCATAGGCCTCGGCAGGCTGTTTAGTTGGCATCTGTGGTAATGTTGCATGCCCTACTGCATCAACGACAATGTTCAAGGCAGTAACCCCATGAATTCTTGCGTTAGCAATGGCTCGTAAAAGTGCTTCACTAGGTGCTTCTGAATCCA
>JAUHXB010000160.1 GCA_030427215.1 Alphaproteobacteria bacterium
ATAGTGATACCTCATTCACTGCCTTGACATGATCGGTGATTTTGCCCCAGAAATTTTTGCTTTTAGGGTAGAATAATTTTAAATTTTGAACATCCAAAATTGTTTCGGCATTGTCATTGATCGGTTTGACCAATCCACGTGGTTCGGCATTGATTAACATTTTTGTATAATCATGTGATGGCGCCTTAAACACATCCGCCGTTGCACCCTGCTCAACCAGTTTTCCATGTTTCATCACGGCAATACGAGATGAATATTTTCGAACAATCGTTAAATCATGTGTGATTAATAAAATCGCCATACCCAATTTTTGTTGTAGGTCTTTTAACAGTTCCAAAATCTGTGCCTGTACTGTGACGTCCAACGCGGTTGTTGGTTCATCCGCAATTAAGATATCGGGTTCACAGGCCAAAGCCATGGCGATCATGATGCGTTGGCGTTGTCCACCTGATAATTCATGAGGATAGGCATTGAGGCGATCTTTCATCGCGCTCAGCCCGACCAAATCCATCAATTCCGATATCCGCGCCTTTGATTGAATCTTATTCAATTGCGTATGCAGGGATAAAGATTCCTGAATTTGACGCCCGATTGTATGCAGAGGGTTAAGCGATGTCATTGGTTCCTGAAAAATCATGGCAATGTGATTACCACGAATTTGACGAAGACCTTTATCCTTCATATCCAAAATATTAGCGCGTGAATTATAGGTGATATCACCCTGACATTGCGCGTTTTTGGATAATAATTTTAAAATGGATAAAGCCGTGACTGATTTCCCAGATCCGCTTTCCCCGACAAGCGCAAGCGTTTCACCCTTTCGCAAATCAAAGGATACGCCGTTAACGGCCTGAAATAATTTACCCTCCGCCATTTTAAAATCAATGGACAGATTGGATATAGATAAGACGGTATTATCCGACATTAGATTTCCATGAGGAGTCTAGCCGGATCTTCCAACGCTTCCTTAATACGAACAAGGAAGGATACGGATTCACGACCATCAATCACACGGTGATCGTATGACAACGCCACATACATCATAGGGCGAGCCTCGATTGATCCGTCAGGCATCACCATCGGACGCATTTGTGTTTTATGCATGCCCAAAATCGCCGATTGTGGACGGTTCAAAATGGGGGTCGACATCATTGATCCAAACACACCGCCATTTGTGATGGTGAATGTTCCACCCATCATTTCAGACATCGCCAATTGGCCATCACGGGCACGTCCCGCCATATCGCCAATGTCTTTTTCAATTGTCGCGAATGATTTTGTTTCGGCATCGCGGATGACAGGCACAACCAACCCTTGAGGCGTGGACACCGCAACACCAATATCATAGTAATTTTTATAGATAATGTCCGTTCCATCAATTTCGGCATTTACGGCGGGAAATTCACTTAATGCCTGGCACGCGGCCTTTACAAAAATCGACATGAAACCCAGTTTTACGCCATGTTTTTTCTCAAATTTGTCCTTATATAATTTTCGCAATTCCATGAATGGACCCATGTCAATTTCATTGAATGTGGTCAGGATTGCGGCCTCTGTCTGTGCCTCCTTTAACCGTGACGCAATTGTTTGACGCAGTTTCGTCATACGAACGCGTTCTTCGCGGTCTTTAACCTCACGAGGTGCCGATGGTGCTTGCGGAGCAGATGGCTTTGATGACTCTGCTTTTGTTTGAGATGCCGCGCCTGATTCCATATGGTTTTGAACATCGGCCTTTGTAATGCGTCCATCCTTACCCGTCCCAGTGATTGCGGAAGCATCCAAATCATTATCATTGATCATTTTCCGAACCGCGGGGGAAAGATTGGCCGACTCATCAGATTTTGTTTCTGTTTTTGTTGCTTCTGCCTTGGGGGCTTCTTCTTTTTTGCCCTCTGCCTTTGGCGCAGGTTTTGCGTTTGAATTACTCGCCTCACCTAGCTCACCCAATAAAGCCCCAACTTCAACGGTTTCACCTTCTTTGGCGGAAATGATCGCCAATGTCCCTGCCTCGGGCGCGTTAACTTCTAATGTCACCTTATCGGTTTCCAATTCCACTAACGGTTCATCCGCAGCAACATTGTCCCCTTCAGATTTTAGCCATTTGGCGATAATGGCCTCGGATACGGATTCACCCAATTGTGGGACTTTGATTTCTGTCATTTTTTTGTTCTTCCTTATTTAGATATCTTCATGATAACGGTTGAGAGCCAAGTCGCCAAGAGATTTTATTTCGCCAAAACATCTTTTACTTTGACCGCGAGTTGTTGCAACGTAAAGGGTTTGGGGAGAAAATAGGCGTTCTCACCCAACTCACCTTCAAAGCGATCTTCGGTATAACCAGAGACAAAAATAATGGGCATGCTTGGATATTGTTTTAAAACTTCCTTTGCCATTGTTGGGCCATCCATTTCTGGCATAATCACATCAGTGACGATAAGGTCAATCGTGCCTTCGTGATTTTCAATAACGTCTAATGCGGATTCTCCGCAATCGGCCTCTAATACATCATATCCTTTATTGGATAATGCCCGTGCAGAAAACATGCGGACCGCATCTTCATCTTCGACAAGTAAGATTGTCGCTGCACCCGTTAAATCTTCTTGTGAACTATCACTGTTTAAATTCGTTTTTTCAATAACAACATCAGACTCGTCTTGAATATGTTTGGGTAGATAAACGCTAAAACAACTACCTTTTCCAACCGTACTATCGACATTGATATACCCACCTGTTTGGCGAATAATCCCATAAACAGTTGCAAGCCCAAGCCCTGTTCCCTCCCCAATTTTCTTGGTTGTAAAAAAAGGTTCGAAAATGCGGTCTAACGTATCTTGGTCTATACCACTTCCCGTATCGCGCACATGAATAACGACCCACTCGCCAGCGGGCATTTTGTCATTCATGATTTTGCGTGCGGATTTGGTTATAACGTTTTCCGTTTCAATGGTTAAATTCCCCTTACCATCCATGGCATCACGCGCATTCACAGCCAGATTAATAAAGACCTGTTCCAACTGTCCTGCATCCGCCTTCACATTGTAAAGATCAGAACCATGTTGTAAGTCAAAATCAATCTGAACACCAATTAACCGACGGATCAAATGTGACAATTCGGTCAAAATCTCCGTGATATCCAATTGTTTAGAGTTAAGCTTTTGCTGGCGCGAGAACGCCAAGAGCTGTCGCACCAAATTCGCGGCGCGGTTTGAATTCTGCTTAATCTGCATAATATCGTTAAAAGATGGATCTCCTGCCTTATGCCGAAGCAAAAGCAAATCACAAAACCCAATCATAGCGGTCAAAAGATTATTAAAATCATGCGCAATGCCACCGGCCAATTGTCCAACGGCCTGCATTTTTTGTGACTGCGTGACTTGTTCTTCCAATGTTTTTTGTTCACTACGATCAAAAATGCGAACCGCGATATTATCCCCCGTTAACGGGCTGGCATATACTTGAACAGGAATGTCTTCTTCGCTGTGTGATAGCAAATCAATGTTAATTAAATTTGTTGTGGTATCACTTGAGCATATATCGTCAAATAAATCTTGGACTTTTACTGTGTCTTTTTCGGTTACAAAAGAAAGGAAATTTTGTCCCTCGATTTTCGCAATATCTACATTTAAGAATTCCGATAATCTTGCATTTGAATTGATAACTTTTTGATCCTTATCCAAAATCGCAATTCCTAAAGGCGCCTCTTCGAAGAAACTTTTGAAACGATCTTCCGAATCCTTCAACGCGCGACGCATTTGACG
>JAUHXB010000161.1 GCA_030427215.1 Alphaproteobacteria bacterium
TCTCAATTGGACTGGCGATCAGATGGGCACAAAACGCCATGATGATGGGTCGGTTACAACGACAAAGGGGTGGATTGAGGCCTATAACGCTTATCGTGATGGGGGATGGAATGCGGTTCCGTTTGAAGAAACGCATGGGGGACAAGGGTTACCATGGACGTTGGCGTTTTGTGTACAGGAAATGTGGCAAGGCGCGAATATGAGTTTTGGCCTGTGTCCTTTGCTGAACCAAGGCGCGATTGAAGCGATCGAAGCCCATGGGTCGGACGAGCAAAAAGAATTCTACCTTCCCAAAATGATATCTGGGGAATGGACAGGGACAATGAACCTGACCGAACCACAAGCAGGATCAGATTTGGCAGCGGTGAAATCAAAGGCCGAACCAGCGGATGATGGATCATATCGCATATTTGGACAAAAAATTTATATCACTTATGGCGAACATGATTTGGCGGATAATATTATCCATCTTGTTTTGGCACGCCTGCCCGATGCACCTGAAGGGGTGAAAGGCATATCCCTGTTTATCGTTCCAAAGATTTTAGAAGATGGCACGCGCAATGATGTGAAATGCACAGGGATCGAACATAAATTAGGCATCCACGCATCCCCAACATGCACAATGCAATTTGGGGATGATGATGGCGCGGTTGGATATTTGGTCGGCACCGTCCATGAAGGCCTAAAATACATGTTCACCATGATGAATAATGCGCGGTTATGCGTTGGATTACAAGGTGTGGCGATATCTGAACGCGCCCTACAACATGCGGGCGCATATGCGGGTGAACGCGTACAGGGTAACAACCAAACGATTGATAATCACCCGGATGTTCAACGGATGTTGGCGACAATGGACGCATTAACACAGGCTGGGCGCGCAATGACATTGGATGCGGCCTATCATTTGGATAAGGCGCGTACAGGTGACATACAGGCACAATCTTACGTTGATCTTATAACCCCCGTGGTGAAATCATGGTGTACCGATAATGCGATGGAGGTCACATCATTGGGTGTTCAAGTTCATGGTGGTATGGGATTTGTAGAGGAAACAGGCGCGGCGCAATATATGCGTGATGCGCGTATTCTGCCTATATATGAGGGAACAAACGGGATTCAGGCAATGGATTTGGTCTTCCGCAAAATTATGCGTGATGATGGTGTGGCGTTAAAGGCGTGGATTGACGCGCACGAAGAATTTGAAGGCGTTAAGTTGATCAAACAATCATTGTCTATTTTAGGGCAAATGGATCAGGCCAATGCGGCATGGGTGGCAACGCCTTTCTTAAATTTACTGGGTGTTGTGATGGGGCATATCGCCCTTCAAAAACAAGTCGTCGCAGTTGCAAATGTGAATAATCCAGAATTCATTATTCAAAAGAAACAGATTGCCGAATTTTATCATAAAAATATTTTGCCCCGTGCATTGCACTACAGCGCAATTGTTATGCAAGGAGCAAAATAAAATTTATTGAAAATTTGGATCAAGATCAAAGCGATCTGCATCCATCACTTTTGCCCAAGCCTTCACAAAGTCATTCACAAATTTTTCTTGTGAATCATCCTGCGCGTATACTTCTGCCAACGCGCGAAGCTCATGATTATGACCAAAGATCAAATCAACGCGACTGCCCGTCCATTTTTGTTCGCCCGTTGCGCGATCAATCCCTTTAAATGATTGTTCAGTTTCATCTGTCTTTTTCCATTCGGTCGACATATCAAGCAGGTTCACAAAAAAATCATTGGTCAGTTGCCCTTCACGATGTGTGAAAACACCGTGCTTGCTGTTTTTATAATTTGCGCCAAGAACACGCATACCACCAACCAAAGCCGTCATTTCAGGTGGCGTTAAATTAAGCAAATGCGCACGATCAACCAATAACTCTTCTGCGGAAACCGTATACGTTGTTTGCGCAAAATTTCTAAAACCGTCTGTCTCTGGTTCTAAATCTTTAAAGCTATCAATATCTGTATGCTCATCTGTCGCATCAACACGGCCAGGATTGAATGGAACGGTTATATTGAAACCAGCGTCTTTTGCGGCCTTTTCAATTGCCGCACATCCACCAAGAATAATAAGGTCGGCGACTGACACGTTTTTACCTCTATCTTTTTGTATTTTTTCAAGAGCCTGGATCGTCTTTGAAACTTGTTCAGTGCCATTAGCTATCCAATTTTTTTGTGGCGCAAGACGAATACGCGCCCCATTCGCACCACCACGCTTATCCGAATGTCGGAACGATGATGCAGACGACCACGCCGTATAAACCAGATCGGAAATAGATATGCCAGACGCCAAAATCTGGGATTTCAATTCCGCAATATCAACATCATTGATTAATTCACCTTCATGATCTGGCAGCGGGTCTTGCCAAATCAATGTTTGTTCAGGAACATCTTCGCCCAAATACCTTTTGATTGGTCCCATGTCACGATGGGTCAATTTATACCAAGCACGAGCATAGACATCGGCAAAGTAAGCATGATCTTCGTGGAATTTTTTTGAAATTTTCAAATAGTCTGGATCTTTAATCAAGGCGATGTCGGTTGTCGCCATCATGATTGGAACTTTTTTATCTGAACCATCAACCTCTGGCGCATGATTATCGTTTGCAAGATCTTTTGCAGCCCATTGGTAAGCGCCCGCGGGGCTTTTGCTCAACTCCCACTCATAACCAAACAACATATCGAAATAGCCGGTGTCCCATTGTGTGGGATTGGGTGTCCATGCGCCCTCAAGGCCACTTGTGATAGTATCAACACCTTTTCCACTTTTATAATTATTTTTCCAGCCAAATCCTTGCGCTTCGATTGGTGTTGCATTTGGATCTGTCCCTAAATTATCAGATGGGCCCGCCCCGTGCGCTTTACCAAATGTATGACCACCTGCAATCAAAGCAACAGTCTCCTCATCATTCATGGCCATACGCGCAAATGAAATGCGGATATCTTTTGCCGATTCCAACGGATCAGGATTTCCGTTTGGCCCCTCAGGATTCACATAGATTAAGCCCATATGAACGGCAGCAAGAGGCATTTGAAGCGTTTCATGACCTGTACGCGCTCTGTCACCATTATATCGCTCTGTATTACCAAGCCATTCCGCCTCTTCGCCCCAATAAATATCTTCGGCAGGTTCCCATACATCTTCGCGCCCACCGGCAAATCCAAAGGTTTTAAAACCCATCGATTCATGGGCAATATTCCCACACAGAATAAATAAATCCGCCCATGAAATTTGACGTCCATATTTTTTCTTGATAGGCCATAAAAGACGGCGAGCCTTGTCCAAATTGGCATTGTCAGGCCAGCTATTCGTCGGGGCAAATCTCTGAAGCCCCTGCCCTGCGCCTGCACGACCGTCACTGGAACGGTATGTCCCTGCAACATGCCAGGCCATACGAATAAAGAAAGGGCCATAATGGCCATAATCTGCCGGCCACCAATCCTGGCTATCTGTCATAAGGTCATGCAGATCTTTTTTAAGAGCATTTAAATCAAGAGATTTAAACTCTTGAGCATAGCTATATGAAGATTCCATAGGATTAGAAAGCGATGAGTGTTGGCGTAACACATTCAAGTTCAACATCTGTGGCCACCAATCTTTGTTACGGCGACCCCCACCTGCTGGCGCAACGCCGATACGCCCTCTCATAGGACATCCACTTATTCTATTATTCATTCTTTCTACAGCCATAACGCACCTTTCTTTTGATTGTATTTATAAGC
>JAUHXB010000162.1 GCA_030427215.1 Alphaproteobacteria bacterium
TGATGGGTTTATGGCACAAACTGGTGATCCAACAGGCACAGGAACAGGTGGATCAGACATGGCGGATTTACCAGCCGAATTTTCCGATACGAATTTTGGGCGTGGAACAATTGGTATGGCACGGACATCCGATCCGAATTCCGCAAACTCACAATTTTTCATCTGTTTCGATGATTGTAGCTTCCTTAACGGGCAATACACAATTTGGGGTCAAGTGATTGAGGGTATGGAATTTGTTGATCAAATCAAACGCGGTGAACCACCACGCAACCCAGACCAAATGATCAAAGTGACCGTTGGAGAGGCACCAAACAGCAGTGTTGAAGACTCAGTCGCTGACGAAGAATAATATTAAAAAAATCGATTATTTATTGTGATTGTAGAGCCTGAATATCTCCGGCTGATACTTCGCGTGTGAATGTTTTCCCGCCAATTGTAACGGAAACTGTTGCTTTTTTGTCTCCTAAGGCTGCTGCAGCTGTTTGCGCCGCCTGAGGTGATATTCCTGCAGTGGAGGATGAAACAGCCGCAACATTTGCGCCACCGCCTGCGGATTTTGAAGGTAACATGTCGCCCATGAATAACATTGGCACACAAGAAACAATTGAAATAATTGTAAACCAAGGCAAACGTCGCTTCTTTTGACTTTTACGAAGCTGTTTTTCCCTAAGTTGGTCGAGACGAACACTCATAGGGTCATGTAAACCGGCGCCCTCTTTTCGCGCCTGTATTGACGCGGCATCTAATCGGGCTTTATGCCCTAGATCACTTCTCATCTCAATCATCGTTTTTAAGCCTCTCGATACATTAAAGGATATCAAAGAAGGTTAAGGCAATCTTTAAGAAAATATAGAATTTGAAATAAATTTTAGTTTAACGAGTTTGATTTTTATATAATTCAGCAGCTGTTGTTAACATTTCTTGAATAATTGGTTCCAAACGTTCGCGATAATTAGGCATTTTTTCATGAATAGCTTTCCCCTCTTCAGACGCATAAAAGGCCACCATAGCTTCCAGTTCAGCTTTCGTAAAAATATCCGCTAAAGCCATTTCTGATACGGCCTCTAAACGATCTTTTTTGATCGTTCTCCTCAAAATAGATTCAAAAATAACACGATCATCTTTAGGTATTTCAACAATTATATTGTCAATCACGTCATCAATGCTTTTTTGAACAGGAATAATTTTAGAATATTGCTTGGCAATAAGCAAACGTTCGGACAAATCATCGGCGGATGCTGGCCATGAGAGAAATAAAACAGTAAAAATAGACAATAAAATTTTCATTTGTGGCTCTTTCTTAAAACGGAATATCATCTTCAAAATCATCGTGAACTGGGGCCGCATTTTGATTTTGTTGACCGCCACCTGATGATTGTTGTTGAGGGGCGCGTTGCTGATACCCTCCTCCACCGCCGCTATTATTATCATTACGACCATCCAACATTGTTAGATTTCCGTTATAATTTTTCAAAACAACTTCGGTCGTGTATTTGTCATTCCCATTTTGGTCTTGCCATTTACGTGTTTCCAACGTGCCCTCAATGAAAACCTTTGATCCTTTTTTAAGGTAATTTTCAATCACGCTAATCAAGCCATCATTAAATACAACAACACGGTGCCATTCTGTTTTTTCACGACGTTCACCTGTGTTTTTATCTTTCCAACTTTCAGATGTTGCAATGGATAAATTACATACACGCCCACCATTTTGCATGGTGCGCACATCCGGGTCTTGTCCTAAATTTCCAATTAACATCACTTTGTTTAACGATCCGGCCATAGTATTATTTTCTCTTTCAATTCATTAAGTATTCCCTAGAATTAAGGCGTTTCAATGGCCATGTCAATTATGACCCATCAATTCCTCACAACAAATATGAAAGTAAAGCCTGAAGCCCTGCAACACCCAATGTGGCGAGCATTAAAACCCATAACGACCCAATGACCATACCACCCAATACCGCCAATCCATCACGCATTAACACCCCAATGGCCATAAGCAATATTGCAAAGCTCGGTACAGTGTTTGTCATTGGAATAGGAATGCATACGCATAAGGCGAAAAGGAAACCAAAGACACCAATGAATCGAGAACATAATCCCCGGGTCACCCACGCCATACGGGGGCGAACTAAAATTGATAACTTGCCCATTAAGGGTTTTGATTTAATCAAAACCTTTTTAATCATATTTGGATCGATTGTTTTGTTGCGGATGGTTTTCGGGAACCACGGTTGTTTTGCCATTAAGATTTGTTGAGCGGTTAAAAACAATAATGGGACAGCAAATAATAGATTGATCCCCGGCGGGACAGGCAAAGGCAATGCCATAGGCAACGCAAATATAAAAATTAAAACCCCAAATCCACGTTCATGCAAAACATCAATTAAACATTGTATTGTTTTGTTTTTATCAGAAATTTTATGTGTAATTTCATCAATAATATTATTAATGTGGCGAGGTGTTTTTGACATGTAAAATTGCCTTAATATTTTTCTTGCATGCGAACAATATTTGATTATAGTCGCAATCGCAAGTGATGTTGTCACTTTGCCCCTGTGGCGGAACTGGTAGACGCGCTGGATTCAAAATCCAGTTCCCTTTTGGGAGTAGGAGTTCGATTCTCCTCGGGGGCACCACATTGCTTTCAAAGCCTTATATTCCCTTATAACCTATACTGACAAACGATAATTATGCTACTGGTTGCTTGATACCGCATATGATGCATTTACAAGTGGTTGAAAATGAAAGTATTCTAGAGTTCAGGAAAAGTAATATGATCCACGTGTGTGATTGCGCAAGGGCGAGGAAGCGATAATCGAGCGTTTGGATGAAGCGTTCAAAGTTTTAAAATCCGTAGGGAAGATCTTGGCTCAAGCATAATTTTTCAATTTTTCTTCACGAATATTTTGTGAGCACAAACAAAACTTCAAACGGTCGGCAATATCATCCGCAAGATCGGTTGCAAAAACATGATGATCGGACAAAAACACATCATCTGTATTGATCTCAATAATCTGCATGCCTTTGGCCCTGTCACTTTCAATCAAAGTTTCAATCTCATTTTTAAGATTGATCAAGTATTCTAAATCCACGTCTAATTCATAATCACGATTGCGCGTATGAATCCGTTTCATTTGAATATCCGGCGAAGCCTTAAGGTAGATTTGTAAATCTGGCAGCCCGAATTTATCATCGATATAATCAAACAGCCCTTGGATTAAAGACCATTCTTTTTCACCTCTGTTCAACCGAAACAACAGGTTTGTATAGGCGCGTATGTTCAATAACCCCTGATCAATCACATTAATTTCATTGGATTTTAGTTCGGCCTGAAGCTCGGCATATTTCGACAAGATAAACCACATTTGCGATGGAAAGCGGAAACCCTCCTCGTCCATATACATCTTTGCCAAAAATGGATTTTCGCCTAAATCCTCGAGAATGCAATGGTATCCAATATCAGACAGAACGTTGCACAACGTCGTCTTCCCAATCCCCATTCCACCGATTAATTCAATTCTCATGAGTTAGAGGATAGCAAAGCAAATAAAAAAAGGGGATCATTCAATTCGAATAATCCCCTTTAAAAAAATCGTTTATTATCTAAAGAACAAGATGCTTACCACCTGTTGTTTTAGGATCAGTTGTCCCACCAGCCTTAAAGTGCAGATCACGCGCCCACTTCCCAGTAGCACAATTACATTTAGTTGT
>JAUHXB010000163.1 GCA_030427215.1 Alphaproteobacteria bacterium
TGGTGTGATGGTTCGTGGGTTATCCGCCGATACATTCCAATCCAAACCCATATTAAATGACTCAATTATTCAGGGGGATATGAGTGCATTTAACGCTGGTAACGGTGTTGTCATTGGTCGTGAGCTAGCGCGAAAATATCGCCTTGCCGTTGGTGATGAGATTGTTCTTTTATCCCCTCAGGGAAAAGCATCGCCTTTTGGAACATTGCCACGGTCTCGTCGATTTGAAGTATCCGCCATATTTGATGTTGAAATGTATGAATATAATCAAGGGTTTGTATTTATGCCCTTAATCGCTGCGCAACAATTTTTTAGCCTGCCCAATGCGGTGAACACGATTGAAATTTTTACCGAAGATCCATTCAAAACGGCAATATATATTAATGATATTATTGAACGCTTGCCCGTATCCTTACAAATATATGACTGGCGACAAAGCAACGGCAGTTTCTTTAACGCGTTACAAGTTGAGCGCAATGTCATGTTTCTCATTTTAACGCTTATCATTTTGGTGGCGGCATTTAATATAGTGTCATCAATGATTATGTTGGTGAAGGACAAGGCCAAAGATATTGCAATTTTACGAACCATTGGCGCAACACGTCGGTCAATGTTGAAAATTTTTATCCTAACGGGCGGGATGATCGGCATTGCCGGAACATTTGCAGGTGCGGTGTTAGGGATTAGTTTCGCCCTGAATATCGAAACAATCCGCCGTGCATTAGAGGCGATGACAGGAACAGAGTTATTCGCTGCGGAGATTTATTTCCTAACACAACTCCCCGCGCAAATTAATTGGATGGAGGTCACAAGCGTGATTGTGATGGCGTTGGTGATATCATTATTGGCAACATTATATCCCGCTTGGCGCGCCGCACGCCTAGACCCTGTGGAGGTCTTACGATATGAGTGATATTGTTCTTAATGCACAAAGCTTATCCAAAACATATGCTCAAGCAGATGGTGAGCCATTAAATATTCTTAAAAACTTTTCGTGTGATGTGAAGGCGGGTGAAATTGTCGCGCTTGTGGGGCCTAGCGGATCTGGGAAATCAACATTATTGCATATTCTTGGATTATTGGACCGCGCGGATAGTGGAAGCTTGGTTATCAATGATCGTGATGTTTTAAAATTATCAGATGGTGAACGAACAAAAATCCGTCGGAATGACATGGGGTTTGTCTATCAATTCCATCATTTGCTGGCGGAATTTTCAGCGATTGAAAATATTACCTTACCCCAAATCATTAATGGGGTAGGGCGCAAGGATGCGAGGGCGCGCGCAATGGATTTATTAACCCAATTAAAATTAGATCACCGTGCCGATAATCGCCCCGCAAAATTATCTGGGGGGGAGCAACAACGCGTTGCCATTGCCCGCGCCCTTGCCAATAACCCTAGTATGATTTTGGCGGATGAACCCACGGGGAATTTAGACCCCGAAACATCCGATATCGTGTTTAACATGATGATGGATGTTGTGCGTGGACAAAAAATAGGGGCGTTAATTGCCACACATAATATGGATTTGGCCAAGCGTATGGACCGTATTATCCAATTTTAAAATAATTCCTGCAACATGCATCGCGCTGCGCCACCACCATAATGTTGAATTGTTGGCAGGGCAGGGGTGATGAACCGATCAATATATTTCAAATAATGGTCGCGTTGATCATCGCGTAAACTGTCATATCCCGATTGTGACATAATCACCATGGGCTTGTTGCCTTCGCCTTTGACCTCCAATGCATTGCCTGCGAATGCGCGGACTTGATCCATTGTTAAATCGATAATGTCATGGGTTTGGGATAGGGATTTTAAAACATCATCACGATATTGAGGCAGGATTGATTCAGAGCAAATCCCAACAAATTTCGTTCCAATATGCATCATGACATCGGAATGATAAATAGGCTTTCCGTTATGGGCGGCGGTTTCAAACAGGTGGGGCTCATAGTTCATATCTACACACCATTTTTCCGCCAGAAATTTATCAGTCCGTGCGGAAAATGTGCCATAAGCCTTGCGATTAGGGCGATCCAGAATAAGGGAGCTTAACCCTTCTAAACATTTACCGTCTTCTTCAAACCGTCCCCAATCGTGCAAAAGGTCATAATGACGGGATAATGTTTCAACCATGGCTGGCGTTTTTTCTGCCGCGCGATTTTCGGTTAGCATGGGATAAAGCATAAATTTGCGATCCTCATGTGTTGAAAACCAATTGGGGAAGATATGGTCAGGGCATCCTTCAATGCCTTTTGCAACAGTGACATGCACGCCATTTTCAATTAATAAATGAACAAAGGAACGAAATTCACCTATGGCGCGTTTTAAGATAATATCCCTATCTTCATCATCATTGATTTGGTATGGATTAGAGGGCGCAGTAGAATCATTGAAATAAAACGCCTTTGGTTCAACCATAAAGAGATGACGCGTTGTTTGGGATAAAGATGAAGACATTATATATAACCTTGATTGTATTTGGACTAATCGTATCAGATTCATCTGATGCGCAAGAACCGACATTAGAAGACATCATCATTTCACGCGGCAGCACTCAACTTGATCCATCTTTTTTGTCATTTACAATGGAAAACGATTATTTCGGCAATGGAACTGATCAATATTACACTAATGGATGGCGTGTAGGATGGTTTGAAGCGGGTGCCGCGCCATCAGATTTTATCGAAGATATTGGCGAGCTGTATCCCGGATTTCGTGTCAATGGCACAACATCGGTGACATTTTCATTAGGACAAAATTTATATACACCCCGCGACATTACAATTTCAACTCCTCAGCCAAATGACCGGCCATGGGCGGCATGGCTGTATGGGTCTGTTGGATTGGTCAGTGTAACGAATAACCACATTGATGAAATTGAAACATCGATTGGGGTTGTCGGCCCCATGGCGTTGGGACGTCAAACGCAAAAATTTGTTCATGAGCAATTGACGGATAGCGACGATCCAAAAGGGTGGGATAATCAATTGGATAATGAAATCGGCCTCAATGCATCATGGCAACGGCGATGGCCACAATTTTACGGTATGGAGGTTGGTGAGAATTTATGGGCATCCGTTGCGCCTCAAATTGGATTAAGTCTGGGAAATATTTATACTCATGCGGAAACGGGTCTTAATTTTCGTCTGTCGCCAAAATCGGAGCGGCTATCCGATTTGCCCTTACGTGTTCGCCCCGCCATGCCAGGGACAGGGTATTACCCGAAACCAGATGGCGGGTGGAGTTGGTCTTTATTTGGAGGAGTCGATGGACGCGTTGTAGGGCGGAATATATTTTTGGATGGTAATACGTTTGAAAATTCTCCGTCAGTCGATAAAAAACGATTTGTTTATGATTTAAACGCAGGGGTGGATTTCACTTATGGTCAAACGCGATTGTCTTACACATTGGTCAAACGATCAAAAGAATTTGATGGTCAACAAGATGATGCGGTGTTTGGTGCGTTGTCACTCAGCCGACGGTTTTAATTAGAGTGTAAACATAGTACTTTTATTATATGATAAATATTGTTTCAAAATACTCTGAAAACTTAGCTGGTATCATTAGTCTATCGGGAAGCCTCATTCTAATTCTTTTAGGTGATATAAAAAGTATCGCTGCGGCCATCATGTTTACAATCGCAGAATTGATTTTACCCCGATTTGGAAA
>JAUHXB010000164.1 GCA_030427215.1 Alphaproteobacteria bacterium
CTATTTGATAAGGGCGATCAAACATATATCATTGTGGGTGTTGAAAAGGGCGCATCCCAAATCGATCTTGAAAAAATAGGTGGAAAATTATGGGCGAAATTATCCGCATTAAAAACTAAGCAGGCCGCTATGGCAGATATTTTGGGTTCAGATGATGTATGCGCGTTGGCGAATGGATTTTATTTACGGTCTTATAATTTCACAAAATATAAAACCAAAACAAAATCGAAGGCAAAAGATATCGCCCTTAAAATTGTGTGCGATCAAAAACCAGCGGCGGACAGAACCTATAAATCTATGAAGGCCATATCGGATGCCGTTTTCTTTGCCCGTGATATGGTGAATGAGCCGCCGAATACGCTTTATCCTGAATCTTATGTTCAACAGATTAAAAAACTGTTTAAGGGCCTGCCCGTTACAATCACGGTTATGGATGAAAAGAAACTGGATAAAATGGGCGCAGGTGCCTTATTGGCCGTAGGTAAAGGATCAGAAAGACAGCCTCGTTTGGTCACAATCGAATATGATGGTCGCGCCCAAAAGACAAAATCATCCAAACCACTGGCTTTGGTTGGTAAGGGCGTCACTTTTGATACAGGTGGGTATTCGTTAAAACCGCGTGGATCAATGGAAACCATGAAAATGGATATGGGTGGATCGGCGGCCGTGATCGGCGCGATGAAGGCCATTGTTGAAAATAAGGTAAAAGATCACGTCGTTGCCTGTGTTGCCTTGGCGGAAAATATGATTGCCGGCCACGCCTACCGCGTTGATGATGTTTTAACATCCCTGTCTGGTCAAACGATTGAGGTGATAAATACCGATGCCGAGGGACGTCTGTGTTTAGCGGATGCCCTAACATATGTACAGGACAAGCATGACCCAAGGTCAATTGTTGATGTTGCAACATTAACAGGCGCATGTATGGCGGCATTGGGTTTGGACATTGCGGGTGTTTTTTCAAATGATAAGGCCACCGAAACGTCATTTTGGAAAAATGGTGATGAAAGTGGTGATCATTTTTGGCCTTTACCCGTTAACAAGGCCTTTGATAAACAAATTGATTCACCTATTGCTGATATGCGCAATTTGGGGTCTGTGCCCTTTGCAGGTGCGTCCACGGCAGCGGTATTCCTTCAACGCTTTATAACAAATGACCGTCCATGGGCGCATTTGGATATCGCAGGGACCGCGTGGCGCAAGGATGATGCCGATACATGTCCAAAAGGCGCAACAGGTTTTGGTGTACGTGCCCTATATCATTGGGTTACCAACCAATAATCATATGACCGATATTCGTTTTTATCATATGGAACAATCAACATTGGACCAGGCCCTGCCCGCCATTGCGATGAAGGCGTGGCAATCGGGATCTCATGTCATGATCCGTGTCCCTGATAAAAGTGAGGCCTCGCGTTTAAATGATTTATTATGGACCTTCCATCCAAACATGTTTTTACCCCATGGGGCGGATGGTGATGATTATGCAGATAAACAACCAATATGGATCACCGCCCATGATGACAATGTTAATGAAGCAGAAATCATCATCCTAACGCATGGGTGCGTTATGGATGACGTATCAAATTTTAAAATGTGTTGTGAACTATTGGATGGGCGCGTCGACACACAAATCGCGGAAGCGCGCCAGCGATGGAAAATATACAAAGAGGCAGGCCACGACCTCACCTATTGGCAACAAGATGAGGATGGCAAGTGGGCTAAAAAAGCTTAGTGATTTTATTTATGATACTGGTTTATCAACGCGGACAGGAAGGTCGGTTAATAATGGATCATCTTCCAACATCTCAATCATGCCACTCGGTTGAATTGCAAAATTAGACAAAAATAGCGCATTTGAATAAAACACGATGGCATCACACATGAAATGGCCTTCACTATTTTTTCCTTCATAGGTGGCGGGACGCAATACACCCTCAACAGCCTTTGATGTTGTGTCATCCATATTTTCGGGAAGGCCATATGAATCCATATTTTCAGACACTAAAAATGGGCCTTCCTCACCACGAACAAAGAAACAGAAGAAACGCAAATAATCCAAAACATTATCTTCGGTGACTTTGATCGGGGCCTCAGCATTCGTCATGTGAATGGGAGGGGATGTACCATCCAAACGTGTCAACTCGCCTTTATTTGTAAGATAATAAACACATAAATGAGATGGATCCCAGTTTGTATCACGTAAGCGGATAAGAGCCACTTGTTTATAGAAAGGCAATTGACGCCAGTGAACTTCAGTCGTATCGGCAGTGCATTCGTGTTTGTCGTCTATTTTTCCAACTTTATCAAAAAAACCTTGTTTTTCGGTATCGCTAACAGCATTCCACAGCTCATCGTCATGCATTGCAAATGTAGGAAGTGTTTTTGTATCTGACATAGTGTTATATTATCCTTTTTTTATAATAGTGTAAGCATTCGTAAAATAGAGGGCAAGCAATCATTTGACATTTGGTTTTCAAATGACTATAACAGCCTCAGAATTAAAAAAGGATTAAAGATATGAAACGTACTTTCCAACCATCAAACCTTGTTCGTGCGCGTCGCCATGGTTTTCGTTCACGTATGGCAACAAAGCAAGGCCGTAAAATTATTAACGCTCGTCGTGCCCAAGGGCGTAAACGTTTGAGTGCTTAACAAATCTGAAAAGCAAACAACAGAAATTTGTTCAGGTCGTTTGAAAAAACGGCCTGAATTTTTATATGTGGCCAAAGAAGGTCAAAAATGGGTTTCTGATACCGTTATTGTTCAATCCGTTCAAACACATGGCGATGAAGTCAAATTTGGATACACAGCCACTAAGAAAGTTGGTAACGCGGTGATCCGCAATCGATCAAAAAGACGATTGCGCGCGGCAGTCGATGAATTACTAAAATCAGAAAATATTAAGCCTGCAAATATCGTTTTGATTGCTCGTGATAAAACGGCGACATGTAAATGGAATGATTTAATAAAAAATCTACGATGGTGTTTAAAAAGATTAAATACCCTATCATAATCATGTTTTTTGTTTGTTCTGGGATTTCGGGAAATTAATCAAAATAAATTCAAAAAATTTTGCCTGTGATTAAGTCAGTGGATTATTTTAATTTTCAAACAGATTCAAAAATATATCCCTATTCCTTAATGTGGATTAAAATTTAATTTCAAAAAATTATAAAAATATAAACAAAAATATCAAAAAATGACTCGACTCTTATACATTTTGGAGTAATATTTAAACCATAGAAGGGATGTGGAAATCACTTCTATGGATTTGAAAGAATGATCTGACTGGATGCAAATCTTTCAAGTTCAAGGGAAAAAGAGTTTGATAAAGTTTTTGTAATAATACCCGTATGAAGATACGCAAAACACTTGTAAAAGACCCATTATTATAATGACCTCTGTTCAAATTAAGATTGGTAATGTCCCAATCCTCTGGTTTTTCTGAATTGGTAAACGGGTCATGCCGTATCCGCGTGGAAGACCACACCACGATAAATAAATTTTTCGGGCTATCCGAAAGAGTGAGCAGATATAGAATTGTTGTTAAAGGCAAGATGATAGATGTTCATGGTCATAGGAACCTGGATCTCGGAGATACCAAGCTTGCTTGATCTCCCTGACCATCTTCCAAA
>JAUHXB010000001.1 GCA_030427215.1 Alphaproteobacteria bacterium
TGTTTCAAATGAAAATTGAACATCCGCTGTTGTGATGCGCGATCCATCATGGAATATCGCATTGGGGTTTAGGGTGAATGTAATGGATGACCGATCATCAGGCATGCTCACCTTTTCCGCAATCACACCATAAAGGCCAAAGGGTTCATCCCAAACACGGCGCATCAACGGGTCATTAATCATGTGCAACCCTTGCGCAGGTTTGCCCTTCATCGTGTTATCGTTCAATGTATCGAACGTCCCAATCGCACATTGAGTTAATTTTCCGCCCTTTGTTGCCGATGGATTGGCGTATGGTAAATGGGTGAATTCTGCATCATTTTTTGGCGCGCCATGCATTGCAATGGCGTGGGTTGGTTCATTTGCATGGGCCGTAAATGAAAGTAATAGCGTTAAAAAAGCGAATAGCCTAAACATCAAACAAAATCTTTATAATCGATTTGAGGGCGGGGGCCGATATGGGCTATCACTTCCGCCGCCGCCTTTGCTGCCAATTCTCCGCATTTTGTCATGTCGAACCCTTGCGTATATCCATACAAGAATCCTGCGGCGAATTGATCGCCTGCGCCTGTTAAATCTTTGACAGTGACACCATCAACGGGTGACACTTTTGTTTGATCACCATTCAACGCAATCATCGCGCCATTTGCACCGCGGGTGGAGACAACGACCTTACATTTATCCGCAGCCATTTTAAACGCATCATCAATATTATCCGTGTCAAACAACGCGCATAATTCAGGTTCATTGCCGAATAAAATATCAACATGATTTTCAACCAAATCCAAAAAATCCGCCTTGTGACGATTCACGCAAAAACTGTCCGATAATGTTAAGGCGACTTCTTTGCCTGCATCACGGGCAATTTCTGATGCTTTGTAATAGGCGGCCTTGGCGGGATCTTTATCAAATAAATACCCCTCCATATAGGTCACTTTTGAATTTGAAATCAAAATGGCATCCACATGCTCAACCGATAATTCGGTACAGGCACCAAGGAATGTATTCATTGATCGCTCGCCATCAGGCGTAATGAAAATAAAGCTTCGTGCTGTTTCTTGCCCGCCAATATAACGCGGCGTGTTGAATATTAAATCAAGGCTTTGTAAATCATGAGCGAAAATATCACCCAATTGATCATTGGCAACAAGGCCAATATAAGCCCCCTTCCCACCAAATGAGGCGATACCCGCCATGGTGTTTGCCGCCGATCCACCAGACACTTCAGTCGCATTTTTTTGCGCGGCGTATAATTCTTTTGCGCGGGCCTCATCGATCAGCGTCATTGATCCTTTTTCAATTTTATAATCAATTAAGAATTGGTCTTCGCAAGGGGCAAGAACATCAACAATCGCGTTACCTATCCCTGTCACATCATAAATACTCATGGCTTTTTACGGTCTTTCTTTTTTATCATTCAACGCTATAGTTGTGGCATGACAAAGGCACAAGTTCAAGAGATCATCGATACAAAAGACGCACTTATCCAATCCATGTTGAGTGTGGCGGCGATGCGTCCATGGGATGACATTGAAATTACGGATATTATCACTCACGCGCAATGTGATAACGATATTGCGCATGTTTTGTTTTCCGATAAACAGGCCGTGTTATCGGCCTATGGTGCGCAAATCGATCAACGCTTGGCAGATGACTTAAAAGGATCATTTGGTGAAACGGATGATGATAAAGACCGTTTGTTTGATGTTATGATGGAACGGTTTGAAATTTTAAATGAAAACCGCGCAGGCGTTGTATCCATTTTAAATACGGTGACAATGGACCCTAAACAGGGGATAAAAAATTTACCTCAACTGTGTCAATCGGTGACAAATATGGTTGATATTGCGGGTGTCGATTATGAAGGGTGGAAAAATTACATTAAAATACCTGCATTAACAGGTGTTTATTTGAAATCTTTGCGGACATGGGTAAATGACAATTCCGACGATATGGCCGCGACAATGGCGTCACTTGATAAAGGATTAGGCTATTTATCGTTTATCAAATCCTGATAAATATCACGCGCCATTTCACGCAAGGAATCATCCCGCGCACCCATAATACAAATAATATCTTCTGGCTTAGCTTGTTTTAAAATCTCTTTTTTTATGTTTGATTTTTCAGGATAATAATTTGCATTTATGCCCTTTTCTTTCAGTGGATTTATAATATCCAATGATGAAATATCCTGATCAACCGTTCCACCGAAATATAAAATATCGGGCATAAAGAACAAATCATCATCGGTTAAATATTTTGCAAATACGGATATTAATTCGTCTCTATGATCCCGTGTTGGTTTAAACCCATGCGGTTGATACATTAAAACAAGGCGCTTCCTTTCTTCTTTTAATGTCTTCAAACCCGCTTCAATCTTATCAGGGTTATGGCCAAAATCATCAATCACCGTTATATTGTTGGTTTTTCCAATCACTTCCAAACGACTTGTGATCCCCTTAAATTCGTTCAGCGCGTTTTTTGCATTATCGGGATTTATGCCTAAAATTTCAGCAACCCTTAACGCCGCCATCGCATTGGAAATATTATGTTTTCCTGGAACAGCAAGCGATAAAGCGTCGACATTATCCTCCACCGAATAGGTTAGTGCATCAGGGTAATCATTGATAAGAGTGCGGACATTTGGGCAATCTCTATTCAAAATTTGATAATCAGATTGATCCAAAAATTGTTTAAAGATTGCCATCAATTCATTTAAATCTTTATGGTCTTCCGAAATATTGGTTAAAACGGCAATATGGGGCGTGAATAATGCGACTGTTCCATCACTTTCATCCGTTTCGGCAACGATGGTATCACCTTGACCAGTGACCGCATTATCGCGGTCGAAATTAATCATGCCGCCACCATTAATGATTGAAGGATTAACGCCGCATTCAGATAACATCCACCCAACCATCCCCGTAACAGTCGATTTTCCGTTCGTCCCGGCGACACAAATTGATTGTGATGCATTGCAGATTTCGGCCAACAACTCCGCCCTTTTTATAATCGGGATATTGATATCTTTTGCCCTTTGAACGTCTGGAATTTTTGGTTCAACAGCGCTTGAAACAACCAAATAATCGATTTCATCAGTTACGGCCGACCCATCTTGTGGCATCATTTGAACACCGGCGTTTTTCAAATCTTGAAAATGGTTTTCAAAACGCCCCACATCGTAATTACGATCCGTGCCAATAATGTTGGCACCCTTGGCAAGCATGATTTTCGCAAGGGCGGACATACCGCTGCCCCCCACTCCGCAAAAAACATAGTTTTTATTATGGTTGTGCATTAATTGAGAGAGAACACTTCAACAGATGTATCGATTAGAGGCGTTGGCTGATTAGATGTCTGGGG
Source organism: Alphaproteobacteria bacterium (assembly GCA_030427215.1). Classification (GTDB taxonomy): domain Bacteria; phylum Pseudomonadota; class Alphaproteobacteria; order Micavibrionales; family UBA1664; genus UBA1664. Next base: position 3,364 of record JAUHXB010000001.1, read on the forward strand.
GATTAAAACATTATCCTGAAAGGATGGGCGTTCATAACTTTCCAATGGAACTGGATAAGATTTTCTATTCATGGTGTGCGTCTTTTTAACAGGGTAGATTTGCTCTGTTTTTTCAGGGCGACTAAATGAATCCTCAGTCAATGTTTGTGTTTTATATGTCTGGTGTGTAATGCGCTCTGGTTCAACACGGAAACCATTTTGACGCGATCCATTTTCAATTTTTGAAAAATCAACAATGATATTTTCAGGATAGCGGAAATAACCGTAATTGATAGCCGATTCCAAAATCACAACACGTCGTCGATCAGAAAAGTTATCATCACAATCAACCTTAAGATCTTCATCATCTCGTTCAATTACTGTTGTTCCGGGTGCCGATAACTGATAGCGGTTATGCTTTGTTGATAAAGTACAAAAGGCCTCATCAGTTCCTATAAGGTCAATCGTTAGTTTTTGTGACGTATTGATATAATAGCTGTCGCAAGCATTGAGAATAAAAAGGAAAGGGAATAAAAATATAAGGAATCGCATAATATATAATTTATCACGATTCATGTATTTCGTTTATAGGCTTTTTTAAATCAAGTGCCTTAGAATAAGGAGTTATGCCCCGCATCCATATGCCTGTTTTTCCTCATCGGCTTTTGTAATGACTGACTGCGCGGTAGGGAAGCGTTTTTCAACTTCGTTCAATGTGAGGCAGGCCTCTTCATTCATATTCTGTCCCTTTAACGACATTGCCAATTTTAACAAAACATCTGGCGCTTTACTTCCTTCTGGGTGATCTTTAAAGGCGCGAGCAAACGATCTTGAGGCAGATTGATAATCCTCACGAGCGTAAAATGTTTCACCCAACCAATATTTGGCATTTTCAACCAAAGAATGGTCTGGATATTGTGCAATAAAACTTTCAAAGCTGGATTGAGCCGAAGCGTAGTCATCATTTTGCAAAAATGAAAAGGCCCTGTCATATAACCCTGCCGGTGTTTCTTTATTGTCATTGTCATTGTTATTCTGATTTAATGTTCCCAATTGATAAGGCGCATTATCGACAACAAGTGCATCTGATGCCACCCCGTTATTGATTGATGGCGCCAGCGGTTGAGCCTGAATTGATGGTGGGTTTATTGTATTGGCCGCGGATGACGCCTGCCCCATTTTTTCTTCGACTTGACGCACGCGATAGCTGTTTTCTTCGATCATTCCGGTTAGGCGTCGCAATTGGTCTTCAATTTGATTAAGACGCAATTCCATGGATGCCGTTTGTGAATTATCAACACCGCCACCTATTTGTGGGGGGGCAACATCGCCTTTAAACACGGATCGCGATAAGGTTTGCATTTCACGTTCCATGCGATCAAGGCGTGCTTGAATAGAATTAATGTTTTGCGCACACGCAACGGCAGGGATAAGCATTGTCCCTGCAATCAATCCACCGAGAATAAAGTTCTTTTTATTGAACAACTGTTACTGACCTTCTATTTCTGGCCCAGCTTTCGGCATTAGATCCCAACATATCTGGGCGTTCTTTCCCGTATGAAATTGTTGAAACACGGCGTGGATCAACCCCTAAAGATATAAGGTAATTTTTCGCCGCATTGGCACGACGATCACCTAAAGCCAAGTTATATTCACGTGTTCCACGTTCGTCCGCATGGCCTTCGACAACCACGTTGACTGATGGATATTGACGCATCCATTGTGCCTGTAACTCTAGTTGCGAAATTGCCTCTGGTGTGAGGGTAAAGCTGTCATAACCAAAAAACACACGGTCCCCAACATTGACTGATAAATCTTCCTGAGATCCAGGCGCTGCAGATCCGAAGGCTTGCGATTCGAACCCCTGAACAGGAACGGATGGAACATTCTGGTCAACAATATTGGGTTGTTCATTAGGGAATAATTCATCCCCATATGGCTTTAGCTCTTCGTCAGAAGAACAAGCGGCCAATGACACTGATAAAATTGATGCCGCTATTAATAACGATTTACGCATAGTAAAACTCCTTAAGTAAGTAAACAAGAATAAGGATGGATGAATCTGTTCCCCCTCGCAAGGGAAATCTTGTGGCATTTTCGTGACATTTCTTCATTCACATGTTGGATCAATTCAATCTTAATCGTAATTGGTTTAAAAAATCTTGTGCCTCTTGACGGTCATATGGTTCGGCGGTGTTATCAATATAGATTTTGATATTGTCTATTGCCGCGTGCACTTGATCCAATCGTGCATATAAAACGGCCTTATCCAGATTTAATCGATGATCCTGTGGCGCGATTAAGGCCATACGATGCACAATAACCAGCGCATCATCGTAATTTTCAGCATCAATATGACGATATTTTAAATTATTTTGAAACCGTAAAAGGGTATCGCGATTAGTACAGGGCGTATAATAATTATTGGATAATTCCGCATATTCCCCAACAATATTTTTGAGAATCAGGCGTAGGTCCTTTGCTTCCAATATTTGGCAAGATTGAAATGGATCAATTAAAACACGCGCACCCTCTTTTTCCAAACGCATCATAAAATGACCCGGAAAATTAATACCATCGGCGTGCCACCCCATTGATCGACAGAGCGATATTGCAATAATACATAGGGATATGGGCAACCCTTTTCGCCGTGACATGACATTGAATAAATTGATATTATCTAAATTATCGTAATCCTTATCATCGCCGCAGAAATTACAAATATCCACCATGATCATTTTTAATGCCTGCGCCTGCACAAAGACAGAATCCGAATTTTCCTTGGCGCATAAATTATCATAGATGTCTTTGAATTCAACCTTAAGCGCATGAATGTGGTCATTAAATTGCACCGGATCAACCGTAGGCGTATTGAGGTAAGAAAAGGCAATTGCGACATTGAGAATATCGATGTCACCATCATTTAACGATCCTATACTCTGTAGGTAATTTTCCGCCGCCGTTTCATTATCAAAAATCATTAAAAGTCGGCAGATTGCGTTATGACCGGATCATTGACACTTTCCAAACTTTGGCCCGCCATTTTGACATAGGATATCACTTGTTGGACATAGGAAGTATTGCGCGCATGGTCAATCACGGCATTCAATTCCGCACGATCTTGGGCAATACCCATCAAATAAACAACGGATTGAACCGTATCAATTGTGTAATTGATGGATTGGACATCCCCATCAAAAATAAGCTTTGCCCGCAAAGAATTTGTAATGAATGCATCTCTTGCATAACCTGTTATTCCTTCGCCTTCGGCTACTCGAACTTCATTAATAACTTGGGTCACACCTTTGGGTTGCCACGCCAAACGAATGGCCTCTACCCTATGATCTGGGTTTTGAACAACGCCTGTAACCAAAACCCGTCCCTGTTCAACCGTATGATTCAATTTTAAAAATGCCTCGGTGTCATATTTGAACCATAAATCATTAATTTCAAAGGCAATACGTGTATCAATCGCCGTTTGTTGTATACCGCCTTCACGCGCGGCGGCAATTCCACCAACCGCACCCGCAGATGTTGCAACACCAACGGCACTGCACCCACTCATCATCATGAATGATATTAAAACGAGTAATAAAGAAGTCAGTTTTCTAAAAGGCATTTTGAATATGGTTTATTTTTAAAAATTTATTCACCGCAACAACATCAAAGCGATAATCATGAATGACATTAGGCGATTCACGCCTATGCAACAATAAATAATGGTCCGCCGCCCGTCTTATCCTCAATTGAGATTTATTGTGAACGGCGTGCGCGGCATCATCCATATTTTGCCTGTATTTAACCTCTACAAACACGATTACCTTCCCACGTTTGACGATCAAATCAATCTCGCCCACTTTTGTTTTATAACGCACGGCCAAAGGGCGATATCCCTTTACCATTAAAATTAAGGCTGCCCAATATTCGGCAATCATTCCAATAAAATATCGCCTATTAATCTTTGAGGGTAATCGCATGATTATAAATATCTTTTTTCTTTAAACCTGTTTTATCCGCAATCATATTCGATAAATCTTTTAGGCTTTCCCCTTTATTCAGGGCATTGATAATCATCGGTTCAATATCATTGAGAGACATATTTATAGTCTTTGATTGCCCCTCAATCACAACAACAATTTCGCCTTTTAAGGATGAAAGGTCCAAAGTCGAATCATATTTAATCATTTCTTCATAAAGTTTTGAAATTTCACGGATAATTTTAATGCTGCGCTCTTCCAAAATCTCTTTAATCACCACACATGATTTTGCCACGCGCTTGGGCGATTCATAAAAAACAAATGTCTCTGACCGATTTTTTAAACTGTCAACAACGTCTCGTAACGCCTTGTCTTTCGATGGTAAAAAACCACCAAAAGTGAATTGATCGCTGGGCAATCCTGATAATTGCAAAGCCGGTAAAATCGCATTTGCCCCCGGTAAGGCCGTCAGATATATCCCTTGTTTTATGACCTCAACAACCAATTTATATCCAGGGTCAGAAATTAATGGTGTTCCGGCATCACTGACCAACGCGACAATTTTTCCTTCATTTAAATAAGTCAGAATCCTGTTCTTATCTTTTTCCTGCGCGTGGTCGTTATAAACAATTTTTTTCTTATCCGTGATGTTATAAGCCTTGAGTAATTTTCCCGTCACGCGTGTGTCCTCGCACACCACGACATCACAGGCCTTTAACACGTCTAATGCCCGCAACGTGATATCGCGTAAATTTCCAATCGGTGTTGGAACAAGATAAAGTCCTGAACAAAAGTCATGTTCGCCTTTATTTGTATTTTGAAATTGAGTAATGTCAGTCATAGCAACGACCATGAGCATAACGAGATTTTTTATGATACGCACGTTTTTTATCGGATTAATGATGTTAACCCTGACATCTTGTGTTCCAGAATCCACTAAGCCGCGAAGTGGCCCCTTTGATCCCTATAACCAAACACTCATAAATGGGAATACCGGATTTATTGATGTTATTGATCAACAGGCCTTGCCATCACAACCGTTTCAGGCTCAACAACGCGTGAATGGGAAGGTTGCTCTTCTTCTGCCCCTCACAGGACAACACGCCACTATTGGGCAATCTATTTTAGAGGCGGCGCAATTGGCATTATTTGATATCAATGATGCCAGCTTTGACATTATCCCTATCGATACACAAGGGAACGCCGCCGGTGCCATTCGCGCAGTTCAGCAGGCGGCAAACCATAACGTGAATTTAATTATTGGCCCGTTACTGGCCAATTCCGTTGAGGCCGCGGGTCGAACGGCATCTCGTTATGGGTTACAAGTCATTGGTTTTACAACCGATTGGAACAAAGTTAGCGCACAAAACACATTTACAATGGGCATTTTACCATTTGATCAAGGAACCCGTCTGGCGCAATACGCGTCGCAAGTTGGCAAGCGTAATATTGTCATTATCGACCCACAAACCAATTATTCAAAGGCGGTTATCCATGCCCTTAACCAATCGCAGCAATTGAATATTATAAGAACAATCACATTATCAAGCTCACAGAATATAGCGGATGATATGACGTCGCTTCCGCAAAATATTGATGCCATCATTATGCCCTTTGGAAACCCACAAGCCTCACAAGTCGCAAGGATGTTAATAGACAAGGGATTAGGACCACAAAATGTCACTTGGTTAGGAACCGGATTATGGGATGATCATGGCATTTCTTCAAATCCCATTTTCTCTGGCGCTCTTTATGCCGCGCCAAGCCCCACATTGCGACGTAACTTTGAAAATCAATATCAAGCGGCATATGGTCGAACGCCCGAGCGATTGGCGTCTTTAGGGTATGACGCCGTGGCCTTATCCGCCGTCATGTTAAAACAATCGCAGGGACGTATTGGAAATCAATCAATCCTTAACCCTAATGGATTTGCAGGCATTGATGGTATTTTCAGATTTCAACAAAATGGATTGGTTGAACGCGGATTATCCATCCACCGTATTAATGGCGTCAACCAAACATCGATTATCGCCCCCGCCCCACAAAGTTTTGTGAATTAAGACACCAATTTAAAGCGAGAGCAGTATGGTTGATCAAGAAATTCACATGGATCAATTTTAAGATCATGGCATTGCTCTGTAAATGCGTCTGTTTCAGGATCAGGTTTCGTCATGTCATATCCATAGAAGAATATCGATATTTCTGATTTTTGTTTGGTTTGAAATGATTTGAGGCCAGTTTCTCGAGCAAGGCCATTGTCTGGTTTTAAATTGATAGTTGCAAAATCGGTTAGACCTTCACCAAAACGTATAGATTTTATATCACCTTGAGTAATATAAACAATATCGCCATTCCTCATTTCAATCGGAATGGCATTTTTAGAAAATGACTCGGATGGGCATATAAGCATAATAGTCTTTATATCACAGGATTTAAATTATGACAATTTTTCTTTCACAACGCCACTCACTGTACTCATATTGATCTGGCCTGCATATTTGGATTTTAAAATTGCCATGACCTTGCCCATATCGCGTGGGCCTTCTGCGCCTGATTCGGCAATGGCCTCTTCGATAACTTTAGACAGATCATCGCCTTCCAATTGCTGAGGCATATAACGATTAATAATCGCAATTTCTGTTTCTTCTTGGTCTGCCAATTCTGGGCGATCATTATCACGATACGTTTTTGCGGATTCTTCGCGCTGTTTTAACATTTTTTGTAAAACGGTTAGGACATCGGCGTCACTCACCTCGCCCGTACCCGCAACACGAATTGCGATATCCTTATCTTTTAACCCTGCATTGACGAGGCGAAGCGTATTGAGCGTATCCACATCCTTATCCTTCATCGCTTGTTTCATATCGTTTGTGATTTGCGCACGTAAATTACTCATCGTTTTTTATTTCCTTTTTATTACTCTAACCCAACCAAAGACCGGGCATAACTTTCCGCCGTGAAAGGTTGAAGGTCATTAATCCCCTCCCCCACACCAACCGCATGAATAGGTAAACCGAATTGATCGGCCAGTGCAACGACAACGCCACCCTTTGCCGATCCATCCAATTTGGTTACGACCAATCCTGAGACATTCACCAGCTCTTTAAATGTTTCAACCTGTGCAACCGCGTTTTGCCCTGTTGTTGCATCCAACACAAGCAAGCAAGAATGGGGGGCAGTTTCGTCTTTTTTCTGAACAACACGGATAATTTTTTGTAATTCTTCCATCAAATTGGTTTTGTTATGCAATCGCCCTGCCGTATCAATCAGCAAGACATCAACATTATCGGCAACGGCCTTTTCCATCGCGGCATAGGCCACGGATGCAGGATCCGCTCCAACATCCCCTGTCACAACCTCGCATTTGTTTCGGTCGCCCCACACTTTTAATTGATCAACAGCAGCGGCGCGGAATGTATCGGCCGCGGCCAACATCACCTTTTTACCTTGGGATTGGAATTGCGCCGTCATCTTCCCAATTGTTGTGGTTTTCCCGGCCCCATTAACCCCCGTCATAATAATGACATTGGGTTTCGCATCAATGTTGGTATAAAGCGGTTTTGCAACAGGCGTTAAAATATTTTCAATGGAATCCGATAAGGCTTGTTTGATTTCTTGTTCATCAACTTCCTTCCCAAATCGTGTCGCGGAAAATTCGGCGATAATTTTCGCCGCTGTCTTGGGCCCTAAATCCGCCATGATGAGCGCGTCTTCCAATTCTTCTAACGCTTCGTCATCTAATTTACGCTTGGTTAAAACATCTGTGAATTTCTGTGATGATTTTTTAAGACCTTCAGATAGGCGTGATAGCCATCCACCTTCATTCGTATGATCGGATAAATCCTCGGCTTCCTTGACATCATCTAGGGGCGTGTGAATGGGGGTTGGCGCAGTGTCCAATTCCTCTATCACGTCTTCTTCGGTTTGTTTTAGGGATTGCTTTTGATCATCCGATATCTCGGAATTATAATCTGTTGAAGGTTCAATCGCAGGGGCGTTATCAGGATGGAGAAGTTTATCATCTTGCACTTCTGCTTCTTGTTCTTTTTGATTTTTTTTACGTCGCCAAAATACCATAGGCGTATCTTAAACAAACAGCCCGACCTTAGGCAAGGAGTAAAAAATATCCACCTATAAAAACAAATGGGCCCACAATCTGAAAAACAGACGGGACACTACGTTTCACGAAGGCTGAAAAAATAATCGTCACGACAAAAAATACGCCCATCAGTAAGATGTGTAATATAATTACCTCTTTTCCAAAATTAACGATTAATTGTTCTATCAAGGGTGCATAACAAAACACCAAAACAATTCCCATCACCGCAGATGCCGATGCAATAACATTGCGATGTAAATGTTTAAAATTTAAATGCCAAAAGGACGCACCAAACAAAACAACACTACTTATGATCAAAAAAAACAGAACGGCCATAAGGTTTTGAGAGATAAATTCTATCATATCGCGCGACTTTCTTCTTTCACAAATTCAGTGTGTCTGGAAAATGTCATCATCGCACCGACAACCATCACGATAACCGCAATTCCTTGTGCTATAGATATTTGAAAATCATAAAATAATCCTGCAACGGCGATCCCTGCCGATAGAGATGTGACAAAATGAATAACCCCGATATGGCATAATTCAATATAGGCATTCACAGACCTACAGACCGGACTAATCAAAAACATGGCGCCCCCAACACCAACAATTTTTAAAATAATATCCATGCCGCCTTGTAAATACCTCTCAAAATCCGGCAATACATATAAAGAAAAACATATAATAAAATATCCGGAGAAAATTGATAATATCGCCTTCGTCACATCATCATTCCGACGACCAACAGTGCGACGGCTTGGTCTTCCCTTCATCTTTGGTTCCATGGTTGATGTACTCACCTGAAACACTAAAACTTTCAAAAACGAAAGGTAAAACCATAAACTTATAATAAGAACAATAGAAAATATGAGTGAAAGAATCATAATATTTAGATTAGGTAACAATTCCGCTCTTTAAAACCCCTGAATGGTAATACTTGATTTTTATCCTCATTAATTTTCCAGGATCGATTTTTATGTTGGTGACGAATTCACAAACAGCCATATATATTCATAACCTTAAAATATTACTGCTTTCTTTGTAGAATCCACAAAAAAGTGTATCAAAAATTTGCATTTCACCTTTTTCTTTGTCTAAGATCGTGGTGTGGGGAAACAACGTATAGTTGCAACCGCATATTTTTTAAACAAAAACTTTGAATCTTTGTGGAAGGAGAACATCAAATGTTAGTAACACACCCTTATGTGAAAAATGTGCATATCGAAGAAGCCAGGTTAGCCGACGGATCAATTGACCGCGTATTGGTGGTTCAATCAAAAAAGAATCGCCATGGATTTTTGAACGCACGTAATGATAATGATGGCGAGATGGACGAACTTGTCCGTCAGTTGCAATCATTGGACACATTGGCAAAAAACGGTTTTGCCGATTTTGGTCGCGTTGAAATTCGCGATATGCAGTAAGTCTTAAGATTTGTTATTTTAAAGATTGAGCCGCTTACAAGAGTTATTAAGCGGTTTTTTCTTTGTGATTTTTAGATGTTACGGCTGGTTTTGGGAATAAGGCCTGCTTTGCCTTTTCCGCGGCAACATCCATCACTTTTAATCCCTTTGTTGGGGCATAAATATGTTTGCTGGCTGTAAAACAAATAATGCCTGGGTTTAACAGACAATATTGGCCTATTTTTTCCAACATCTTAAAGGCCATGGATGCCATTTTTGTTTTTGGCTTATAGGGCGGAAAATAAAGCGCGCCTGAGCTGTCATCGACCGTAAAATGTGCCTTTCCTAATAATTTTTGCATTTGCGCTGGTGTATAAGGATACCCCCATCCGAAAGGATTATTATCACGCCGGGTCCATCGCCCCGCCCTATTGGGAAAGATAATCGTTAATTGCCCTTCCCCTTTTAAAACCCGCCAAGCCTCGCGCAAATAAACATCGGGATCATTCATAAATTCCAGATCATGGATCAGGATAATATGGTCGACATCTTCGGCCCGATACGGCCATTTCGTTGGATCAATTGCAACAAAGAATCCTGACTTTGCATTGTCAGGTTTAACCATACCATGGCTTGATTGTAATATCGTTCGTTTTGTCCCATCAATGAAATCAGCAAATGGAGAAATGCCCGCGGAACACACATATGTCGCATTCTTATCAATGGGTGGCATGATGTTTTTAAGCAATGACACAATATGAGGAGAGGCATATTGCCCCAAATCACGGGAGTAAAAATCGTCAATTTTTTTTAGATCAAGTTTCATGCTTTTTAAAATATCAAAGATAATCAAAAATAAAAGGTATAAGCGGCTTGTCCGCCGCAGGCATCGGATATTTTTGCAGATCGTGTTTTGAAACCCACTTTAAATTCTGATCCTCTTTGCCCTGTGGTGTTCCCTTCCATGTTCTGCAAACAAAAACAGGCATAAGAAGGTGGAAATCATCATAGGAATGCGACGCAAACGTTAAAGGATACAAACAATCCACCCCCGTCATGATGCCTAATTCTTCATATAACTCCCGAATCAAAGCATATTCTGGTGTTTCGCCTTGTTCTATTTTTCCACCGGGAAATTCCCACAAACCCGCCATCGATTTTTCCTTAGGGCGTTGCGCCAACAAAATACGATTATCAGCGTCAATGAGTAACACCGCAGATACCGCGACAGTCTTTAAATACGGAGAGGGAGGCAGATCATCCGTGATCGCCTCCCCCGTACATGATTTGATAATATTGAAATCTGCCATTATTGTGTTTCGGTTGGCTCTTCCTCTGCCGTTATTTCTGCGTCTGTTGCCGTTTCTGGCGTCGCTATTGGATTTCCGCTCATATCCATATATGTGACATCAGCATCAGCCGTTAACTCTTGAATTTTCTCTGCGACAACAGCCTGACGTAGTTGCGCCATGATCTGAGGCTTCACCTGTTCTAATGTTGGTTTTGGACGAACGCGTTCGTCTTCTATCTTAATCACATGATATCCAAATTGGGTTTTAATTGGTCTTGGTACAACCTGACCAATCTCACCAGCAAAGGCCGCATCAGAGAATTCTTTAACCATTTCACCTTCGCTAAAATAACCAAGATCACCACCGTTTGCCGCAGAAGGTCCTGTGGAATTTTCAGTTGCTAAAGACGCAAAATCATCTGTTTGATTTGCCTGTTCAATCAGTTTTATCGCTGTTTCACGATCCTTTACAAGAATGTGGCGGGCACGACGTTCCGTTATATCCTGCGCATTGGCAATAATGTTATCATAGGCCTTTTGAATTTCCTCCTGTGGAACCCCTTCTTCACCAATAAGTTCGATGAAAGCCGCACGGAGGGCCGTTCTTTTTGCTTGTAACATTTGCATGGCCACTGTCGGGTTACTCTCATCGATGCCACGATCCATCGCCGCCTGTGTCAAAACTTCGCCGATAACATATTGTTGCTGCATCAAAGGAAATAATTGTTGCAGATTTGCACCTTCGGGCAATTGAGAGTTTGACTTAGAAAAATTATCCAACACTTCCATTCGCGTGACTTCTTTTCCATTGAGGGTCAAGACAACCGGGTTGTTTTCGCCCTTTTCAAAAGAAGGTAGAACGGTTTTTGCATTCTTTTCAACCGATCCAGAATGCCCTAGCACAGCATATAAAATTGCAATAAATGCAATGATGATAGAGGCCGCCGTAATTAAATTTTGACTTTGTGATTTTTCGCCTATTCTTTCGTTTGCCATTTTTATACCTTTGTTTGTCTATAATTTACGTGATGTGAATTATGCCATGGAAAATAAATGAATCAACATTGACGTCAGCCACACCGACATTTATACACAACATAAGAAACAGGCAAATAAAAGGCAATTATGGTTTTATCACTCGCTAAAAAAATATTTGGATCATCAAACGACAGATCGCTTAAAAAACTTTCGAAACCTATCCAATCAATCAATGATTTGGAAAGCCAGTTCGAAACATTGTCTGATAGCGATCTTCAAGCCAAAACAGAAGAGTTTCGCAGTCGGTTAAAAGATGGTGAAACATTAGATGACATTCTGCCAGAGGCTTTTGCAACCGTTCGTGAAGCCGCAAAGCGGACATTGGGACAACGCCATTACGATGTACAATTAATTGGCGGTAACACATTACACAGCGGCATGATCGCTGAAATGCGTACAGGTGAGGGAAAAACCCTTGTCGCAACATTGGCCGTTTATTTGAATGCCATTGAAGGAAAAGGCGTTCATGTTGTGACCGTCAATGATTATTTGGCAGAACGTGATTCATCATGGATGGGGCAAGTCTACAGATTTTTAGGGTTAAGCGTTGGATGTATAACGGGATCATCAACGGATACAGACCGTAAGGCCGCTTATGCATCCGATGTAACATACGGAACCAATAACGAATTTGGTTTTGATTATTTGCGCGATAATATGAAATTTTCAACCGAGGAAATGGTTCAACGCGAATTTAATTTCGCGATTGTTGATGAAGTAGATTCCATTTTAATTGACGAGGCGCGAACGCCGTTGATCATTTCAGGGCCCGCCGATACGACTTCTGAATTATATGTTGAAATTGATAAAATCATACCAAAGTTAACGGATGACGATTACGAATTAGATGAAAAAAGCAAAACCGTTAATTTATCCGACTCTGGTGTTGAACACGCCGAACAACTACTGAAAAAGTCAGGAACACTTGACGAGGGCAGCTTATTCGATGCCGACAATATCACGCTTATTCATCACGTTAATCAGGCATTGCGTGCACATAAATTATTTTCTCGTGATAAGGATTACATCGTTAAAGACGATAAGGTCATTATTATTGATGAATTCACCGGGCGTATGATGGATGGCCGCCGTTTTTCCGAAGGCCTTCATCAAGCCTTAGAAGCCAAAGAAAATGTCGCCATTCAAAACGAAAATCAAACATTGGCGTCTATCACATTCCAGAATTATTTCCGTCTTTACCCCAAATTGGCAGGAATGACCGGAACGGCGATGACAGAGGCCACCGAATTCGAAGATATTTATAATTTACGCGTTATTGATATTCCAACAAATATAGATGTTTCAAGGATCGATCACGAAGACCAAATTTACAAAAATTTCGACGATAAGATCGAAGCTATCTTAACCATGATTGAAAATGCAGTTGTGAAAAAACAACCTGTCTTGGTTGGAACGACCTCAATTGAAAAATCAGAATTGCTTTCTAAGCATTTGAAAAAACGTAAAATAAAACATAATGTTTTGAACGCACGTCATCACGAGCAAGAAGCCTCTATTATTTCTCAGGCCGGTATTCCTGGCGCCGTGACCATCGCAACAAATATGGCGGGTCGTGGAACCGATATCCAATTGGGTGGCAATTTGGACATGCGCATTGCCGATGAAATTGATCCTAAATGGAGCGATGATAAAAAATCCAAAGCCATCGACAAAATCAAACAAGATATCAAAGATGCACGTGACGCGGTTAAGCAATCTGGTGGATTATGTGTGATTGGTACTGAACGTCACGAATCACGTCGAATTGATAACCAATTGCGCGGCCGATCAGGGCGTCAGGGCGATCCTGGGGAAACAATTTTCTTTCTGTCCTTAGACGATGATTTAATGCGGATATTTGGGGCGGAAAAACTGGCCCCCCTCCTCGCCCATCGTAAAATTGGATTAAAAGATGGGGAGTCACTGACCCACCCGCTGATTTCAAAAACATTAGAACGCGCACAAATTAAGGTTGAGCAACAGAATTATGAAATCCGTAAAAATCTGTTGAAATTCGATAATGTGATGAATGACCAGCGTAAGGTCATTTATGAACAAAGACGCGACATCATGGAATCGGATGATGTGTCTGATATCACACAAGAAATGCGTAATGATGTCATCGCCGATTTGGTGGAGCGTAATATGCCGCCTGGCTCCCTTCCTGATCAATGGAATACGGATATCATGGAAAGTGAATCTGAACGTATTTTAAGCATAAAAGCCCCTATTTCGCAATGGGCACAAGAAGAAGGCATTGGCGAAGAAGATATTGAATCACGCCTGCGCGACATGGCGGATCAATATATGGCGACAAAAGCAACAAATATGACCCCCGATATTATGCGGCGCGTTGAAAAGGCTCTCCTTCTTCAACAACTTGACACGCAATGGAAAGACCACTTGCTAAATCTGGATCATTTGCGTCAAGGGATTAACCTCCGCGCCTTTGCACAAAAAGACCCTTTAAATGAATATAAGGCCGAGGCCTTTGCCTATTTCGAGGGGATGTTGGATAATGTTCGTGAAAACGTCACCATGACCTTGTCTTTGGTGGATATCGACCCCAACCGCAAAACATTGAGCCTCATGCCAAAAGCGAATATGGATCATATTGAGGCGAATAAACCAGATTTTGAGGCAACTCAACAGGCCACAGAACCATCACAACCTAAAATGATGCCGTTTCAAAAGCAAACCTTTGACAAAAATGATCCATCCACATGGACAGGCATCTCACGCAACGCACCCTGCCCCTGTGGTTCAGGCAAAAAATACAAACATTGTCACGGCGCGGTTGCGGTTGGTGGTTAATCAGGGTTATACTGTTTCCATGAAAAATACTTCTCGTGGAAATGTTCTTTTTATCATCTTAATCGCTGTCGCGCTATTCGCAGCA
>JAUHXB010000165.1 GCA_030427215.1 Alphaproteobacteria bacterium
GTTGTTAACCCGTCGCTTTACAAGGTCTTCCGTCCCATTACCGTGATGCACATCAAAATCGATAATGAGCGTTTTAACACCACTGGTTCGCGCGGCAATAAAGGCGTTGGCGAAAAAACAAAATCCCATTGCCGTATCGTATTCAGCGTGATGTCCTGGGGGGCGAGAGAGGGTAAGAGCGGTTTGTGTGTCACCATTCATAACAGCCTGAACGGCTTGAACAGATGCGCCAGCTGAGAGAAGAGCCGCGTGGTAGCTGTATTCATTCATACCCGTATCGGCATCAATCATAGACCACTCATCATCATAAGGGGCAGAATCCAAAATGTGATCGATATAAGATTGCGGATGGGCAAGAAGAAGATTTTCTTCGGCAATTGGAAAAACATCCTCAATTGGGATGTCAGGGAAATCACGTTTTATCATCGCCATAATATTATGAAGACGGGCAGGGCATTCAGGGTGGTTTGGCATGTTTTCATGTCGTGCCATGTCGGGATGAGTGAATATTGTTAGAGATGATTGCATCTATTACTTTATGCCTTAGAAAATAGTGGCTGTATATAAAAAGAACCCCGATGGCAGGGAAAACCATCGGGGAACAGGGTTGGTCAGGCATTTCGCCTAACCTTGGGAGGGGATATATCATAATCTTACGATCTGATGAATCCTATTATGATGATTTGTTTGGCGATTTTAGGGCGCGGACTAACATTATTTCGCCATAATTGATTGACTTAGGATGTTAAAAAAAAACACTTGCATTTTCGAGTGTGAACACTTAAAAAGCATACAGATTAAAGAAAAGAGATTTTATTATGGCTGTTCCAAAGAGAAAAACAACAAAATCAAAACGAAATATGCGTCGGTCTCACCACGCATTGACTGCTGTGAACACTGTTGAGGACAGCACGTCAGGTGAAATCAAGCGTCGCCATCACATTGACCTGAAATCAGGCATGTATCGTGGCAAGCAAGTTCTTGACGCTCAAGATTAAGCTGATACTCTAACGTCTTATTTTTACAATTTAATAAAGGCGTTTTTACGTGTCTGCAGATTTTTCAAACAAATCGGATAAAATTATTATTGCATTGGATGCAATGGGTGGTGATTCGGGCGTTGAGGCCGTTATACCTGGTGCGGCGCTTGCGTTAAAATCAAACCCAAAACTTGAATTTTTGATGTTTGGGCATGAGGTGTCTATCTTTCGGGAGCTTGAAAAATTTCCTGATTTAAAGAAAAAAACAATTATCAAACACACAACTCACGCCATATCCAATATGGACAAGCCCTCTGACGCGCTTCGTAAGGGGAAAGATTCATCCATGCGATTGGCCATTGATGCGGTTGCAAAGGGTGAGGCCTCATCGATTGTTTCCAGTGGAAATACAGGTGCGCTCATGGCGATGGCAAAACTGGTTTTAAAATCTTTGCCGGGAATTTCGCGCCCCGCCATTGCAAGCGTGATTCCTTCGCCTAAGGGGCAGAGTGTTATGTTGGACTTAGGGGCGAATATATCGTGTGATTCTGAAAATTTAACCCAATTTGCAATTTTAGGGGCCGTGTTCGCCCGCGCGGTGATGGGTATTGATCGCCCCTCTATCGGTGTTTTGAATGTTGGATCGGAACAAATGAAGGGTAATGATGTGTTGCGCGCAACGGACACATTATTGCGAAGCGTCTCCATCCCTGGCGATTATCATGGGTTTATTGAGGGGGATGACATTACCGCGGGCACCGTTGATGTGATCGTGACTGACGGCTTTACAGGAAACGTAGCGTTAAAAACCGCCGAAGGTGTTGGACAGTTTTTTAAAACCATTATCACCCAAGAATTCAAACATAGCATTTTTTCAAAAATCGGATATTTGATGAATAAATGCGTTTTTAAGCGCATTAAAAATCGTATGGACCCGCGCGAATATAATGGCGGATTGTTTTTGGGGCTAAAAGGGATATGTGTCAAAAGCCACGGTGGGGCGGATGCCTTTGCCTTTTCCCGTGCCATTTTGGTGGCTGCCAATATGGTTGAACAGGGGTTCAATGATACAGTGATGAAAGAAATCGAAGAATTTGCCGAGGCCGAGGCCTCATTAGGTATCACCGCAGAAGGGATTGTGTAATCACTTCCATGACAAATGCTCAAATTATTGGTACTGGATCTTATCTTCCCACGAAACAATTATCAAACAACGATTTATCCAAAATTGTTGAGACAGACGATGAATGGATTTTTTCGCGCAGTGGTATTAAAAACCGTCATATCGCGGCTACACATGAGACAACATCTGACATGGCGGTGCAGGCCGCGCGGAAGGCATTGGAATCGGCGGGGATTCAACCGAATGACCTTGGGGGAATTATTGTTGCGACAACGACGCCTGATTTAACATTTCCATCCACCGCCGCGTTGGTCCAATCAAAATTGGGTGTTGATAATAACTGCATGGCCTTTGATATTCAGGCGGTGTGCAGTGGATTTGTCTATGCCC
Organism: Alphaproteobacteria bacterium; assembly: GCA_030427215.1. Lineage (GTDB taxonomy): Bacteria > Pseudomonadota > Alphaproteobacteria > Micavibrionales > UBA1664 > UBA1664. The sequence continues at coordinate 2,494 of JAUHXB010000165.1, forward strand.
TTGCAACCGCGAACGGGTTTGTAAAGGCGGGCATGGATAAACCCATCCTTGTCATTGGTGCAGAAAAAATGTCATCCATTTTGGATTGGGATGATCGCACAACGTGTGTTTTATTTGGTGATGGTGCGGGCGCGGTTGTCCTTCAGCCCACCAATGATTCTATAAAAGGAATTATTTCCACGCATTTACACGCCAGTGGTGATCACGCGGAGATGTTAAAAACATCTGGCGGGCCATCCTCCACCCAAACGACAGGACATTTGCAAATGCAGGGGCGCGAAGTGTTTAAATTCGCCGTTGATGCCATGGCCGGTGCAGTGCGCGAGGCGATGGATCAAAACAGCCTTGAGCCAACGGACATTGATTGGCTCATCCCACATCAGGCGAATAGCCGTATTATCGAATCAACCGCCAAAAAATTAGGGATGCCCATGGAAAAGGTCGTGATGACATTGCAAAATCACGGCAATACATCCGCGGCGTCAATCCCTTTGGCATTGGATACCGCGGTGCGCGATGGTCGTGTGAGGCCTGGGCAAACATTGTTGTTGGAGGCCATGGGCGGTGGTTTTACATGGGGCGCGGCCCTCATACAATACTAACTCCCTGTGGATAAGTTTTTCTACAAAAATTGACATCTCAATTTTTAAGGGCTTAAGATAAATTATTGGAAAATAAAGGGTTTTAACCATGAGTGATAAGACATTAACGCGGGCCGATATTGCCGACACTGTTTACAAGGAAGTCGGTCTATCCCGCGTGGAATCAGCGGATTTAGTGGATGATGTTTTTGATTTAATGACCGATGGTTTGGTTGACGACGGTGTTTTAAAACTATCGTCCTTTGGAACGTTTCAGGTTCGCCAGAAAAAGGCCCGCGTGGGGCGTAATCCGAAAACAGGTGTCGAGGTCACAATTACCCCTCGATCCGTTGTGACCTATAAGGCCAGCCATATTTTAAAAGACAAAGTGAACGGTGAATAATATTTTTTATACGTAACGCATTCAGAACCTGGGGAGGGAAAAAATGCAAAATAAGGTGACAAAAAAAGCAGGCGCATTCCGGACAATCAGCGAGGTCGCAGACCAATTTAATGTTGAACAGCATGTGT
>JAUHXB010000166.1 GCA_030427215.1 Alphaproteobacteria bacterium
AACCAAAGCAATAGATACATCCCCTATTGGCGTTTTGGCAGGCGAAGGTGCATTGCCACCTCAACTTATTCAATATTGTATTGATAATAATATTCCAATAGCTGCTGTTCAATTTGGTATGTGCAATTATGAAACATTTCCCTCATGTCCCATTTTAAAAACACGCATTGAGCGTGTAGGTGAGATATTTTCGTTTTTAAAAAAACATAATGTACAAAATGTCGTCATGATAGGAAATTTACAACGCCCATCGATTAAATCACTTCGCCCCGATATGAAAGGCCTTAAAACGCTTGGTCGTATTACAGGGGCGTTTATGAAAGGCGATGATAATCTTTTGCGGTCGTTGCGCACCGAAATCGAAAATGAAGGCTTTACCGTTCGCGGAATTGATTATTATTTGACTGATTTAGTTTGTGATGCTGGCCACCTCACAACACGTCATAACACAATGAATGTAAGTGATGCAATTCAAGAGGCCTTGCGTTATGGCGCGGATGATAGGGGGCAATCACTATTGGTTCATGATGACGGCACATATTCATACGAAACACGTGATGGTACTACGGCGTTAATTAATAACGAAGGACGCGAAGGCTCTATCCTTATAAAGATGGTGAAACCACAACAAGACCTTGATTTGGATCGTCCTACGGTTGGTTTAAAGACAATAGAAGCGTTATCCGCAAACGGATGCACAGGTATGGTCATACAGGCGAATGGTGTTTTGATGATTGATAAACATGATATGATTGCCTATGCCAATGACCATCATTTATTTATTGAGGCCGTGAATGCCTAAAACAATCTATATTATTGCTGGTGAAACGTCAGGTGACCAATTGGGCGCGAACCTGATAGCGTCATTAAAGTCACAAGGCGATTTTACATTCAACGGCGTTGGCGGTGACATGATGGCGGAGCAGGGGATAGAGAGCGTGATCCCGATGAATGACTTGTCCGTGATGGGAATTATCGAGGTCGTGCCACGCCTTCCAAAAATCATACGCCATGTGCATAAGGTTGTGGATGATATTGTGGATAAACAGCCAGACATCGTGATCACCATCGATTCCCCTGACTTCTGTAAGCCTGTGGTTAAACGCGCTAAAAAGAAATGTCCGAACACAAAATTCATTCATTATGTCGCCCCAACCGTATGGGCGTGGCGTTCTGGGCGTGCCAAAACAATGGCGAAATTATTTGATGGTCTGATTTGTTTATTGCCATTTGAACCACCTTATTTTGAAAAAGAAGGATTGAGCACTCGGTTTTGTGGGCATCCTATTATTGACAAGATCGGGATCGATGACACCCAAAAGACGCGTCAAAATGATCATGTGCTTATACTGCCAGGATCACGGAAAGGGGAGGTCAAACGTATGGCTCCCATTTTTGCGCAAGCGTTTCAAAAAATGAAATCAATGAACCCAAATTTAAAGGCAATTATTCCAACTTTTCCGCATCTAAGACCGATTATTGAAGAAGAATTTTTTGGTATGAATGTGACCTTTATTGACCCAAAAACGCGTAATGATGCATTTAAAAACGCGCCCTTTGCGCTTGCCACATCGGGAACTGTGGGGTTGGAATTGGCGGTGACACAATGTCCGCATGTGATTGCCTATAAAATGAACCCAATCACATGGTTTTTGGTTAAGGCAATGACAAAGGTTAAATACGCTCATTTGTTGAATATCATGAATGACCGCGAGGTTATACCCGAATGTATCCAAAATAAATGCAACGCCAATGACATTATGCATGCGGTTTTAAATTATAATTATCCTGATCTCTCGGCCGTGCGTGACACCCTTAACGGATCAACTGATCAATCACCATCTGACCAAGCCGCAGATTTTATTTTAAGCTTCTTGGATTAAGCGTTTACTGGTGTTCTTTTTGTTCCAAGCCCGCCTTTAGGTGGTTTTGCTTTTTTAATGACAATATCACCCTTTGATATAACTTTTTTACCATTATTCGCCCTTATGTCTTTTTTGGCTTCTGTAACGTCCATTGTTACTAATGTTGCATGTCTTAATTCATCTTTGATCCTTGGAATCTGTGATGGCCCACATTCTGTTTGCCTATAATCAGAATCAGACATAAAACTTTCCAAGGAATAAGATTAGTTATGGACGACAGAAAACACAAAGCATAATTCTCGTGGTGTTCCATAGATATGAATTGTTTTATACATATAGAATAGATATCTGCAGTTTGTCTATCTGTCAATTAAAATGATTTGATAATACCTTAATATGATCTGGTCCAATACCACAACATCCGCCGATGATTGTTGCGCCGGCATCAATCCATGTCTTTGCAAATTCTAAATATTTTTTGGGCGTAACGCTTGTATCCAACTTTGTTATAACCTTATTTGACCCTTCGGTTCGTTTGTCATTAGACAGAAAATTATTGGCGTATGCACCCACTGGAATATCCCCAACAGATTGCTTTGCCAAATGAATGGCCTCAGCCACATCTTCTGGCGCGCAACAGTTAAATAAAATTGTGTCAGGCGTATAATGACCGAGAACTTCCTCAATAGCCTGATCGATAAAGTTTCCATGACGGAGTGTTATGTGGTCACTGTCAATACGATGAATTGTAAAGGACAACCATATAGGTTTATTGGATTTTTCTGACAATTTTTTACCGACCGTGATGGCCTCTTGTGTAGATGAAATCGTTTCCATGAGCCAGAAATCAACATGATCTACCTGCGCTTCGATAAAAATATTAAGGATGTCATCGACTTCATCTTCATTAAATTGATCTGGCAAATAGGACCCAAACAAAGGCGGAATGCAACCCGCAACCTGAACATCATTTTGATTTGCGATGTCCCTTGCAATTTTCGCCGATAGTGAAATAAGCTCGCGTCCATTTGTATCAAATTCTTTTTTACCGATGTGATGCGGAATAACGGCATAGGCATTGGTGGTGATCATTTGTGCCCCTGCATCAATAAAATTCTGATGCGCCTGTGCAACCATATCTGGCGCCTCAATCAAAGCAAGAGCCGACCATTCAGGTTGACGAAAGGGGGCGCCAATTCGTTCCAATTCACGGCCCATTCCTCCGTCGAGGATTTTGATTTGTTGTTTCATGCCTTTGAGTTTCCCATGTTCTGTATTTTTTCCAAGTATAATATCTATCACTTAATTTTTGGTAATTATTAGAGGCATGAGGAAATAATGTTTCTATCTCGTCAATAAAATGAAAAACATATGAATCTTGAATTTCTGTGAGAGGCTTATTTGCATTTCCTGTCACAGAAAGAGTTCCTTTTTGCACATTTAGGATGATTGTTGCAAAAACTTGATCTTGTGGGTTTGTTATTTGAAAATACATCCATTCTTGCGGACGTAAAACTCTGCGCTTATGGGGCTCTGGTGCATGCCCTTGTACGTGAGGCAAATTGTTATAACCCAAACAATTTTGTGCTTTTTGGCCAGCACGAACCATACCTTGAGGTGTTAATATTTGAACTAATTTATAATGGTGAGGCTTCTTTCCATGGGCTGCAATAGTTTCTATATTTCTTTTGTTTTTATTTTCTGAGCTTACACGGCTGATAG
>JAUHXB010000167.1 GCA_030427215.1 Alphaproteobacteria bacterium
AGCTTCGCCAGCAGCAGCAGGAGCAGCAGCAACAGCCACAGCAGCAGAAGCAGAAACGCCCCACTTTTCTTCTAACATTGTTGATAATTCAGCAGCTTCAAGAACTGATAATTCTGATAACTGGTCTACGATTTTATTTAAGTCAGCCATTTTAATTTTCCTTTTTAAAAATGTTTATTTTGTTTAATTTTTATTACAATAAATACTATGCGGTTTCGCCGTATGCCTTTGTTACATTGACCATCTGCTGTGCAGGGGCATTGAGAACGCGGGCAATTTTCGTCGCAGGAGCCTGTAGCAAACCAACAAGTGTTCCACGAACTTCGTCCAAAGATGGAAGTTTCGCAAGTGCCTCAACACCCGCAACATCAAGCACTTTCGCGCCCAATCCACCACCAAGAATGACAAGTTTATCATTCGTTTTGGCATAGTTATATGCAACCTTGGCCGCAGCTACAGCATCCGTCGAATAAACAATCCCCGTTGGACCAGTGAACAGGTCTTGCAACCCTTCGTAATCAGTGTCCTTCGCGGCCAGTTTCGCCAGAGTATTTTTTGTAACAGTGAAGTGTCCGCCTTCTTTACGCAATTCGCTACGGAACGCATTCATATCCGTCATTGTGAGACCTTTATAGCTACACACAACCACAGAATTTGAATCCGCAAACATACCGTTATACGTATTGATGGCTTCTTGTTTTTCAGTACGATTCATGATGTATCGAACCTTTCTCTTTTGTTACAAGAGTTTCATTTCGCCTGATCATCTATTTTTGAAAATAAAAAAAACCAGACACCCAAATACCTGCCTGGTTTGAAAACCGCCGCGATTATAAATAACCGCAAACGTTAAAAGAATTCTTACCACCACATCTATATAGGATTATTAAATTGAACCCAATTGCCCAATCCCTATAGTCTTTGACAGGTATTGAGTTTATAGAATTTATGGGGCTCTATTGTCAAGGGAATAATTCCCGAGCCTTAACCGAATGAGCGTAAAAGCCCGAAGAACGGTTTTTTAGCTGGCTTAGCAAAAGCCGCCTTTTTGTTTTCCTCCGCTTGCTTTTCAGGCGTCACGCCTTTTGGCGCGGCATCAATGTTGGCCACTGTCGCCGCCTGATCAGAATGTTTGCGAAATTCAATTTTATCTAAGGGGGCATGCGTACGGAAAATAATTTCATTTCCTGTTGAAGGAGCCTTATCATTCGCATCCCTTGATAGGGCAGCCGCCTCGGCAACCGAAAGCTGTGTATCCACCATACGGAATTCTATTTTTTTAGGAGCGCCATCCGTGTTTGCCGTTGGCGGTGTAAGATCTTGCTTAAAAAACTTTATTCTTTTTACGATAGCGGACCCATTAATTTTACCAGCCTTATCATCAGTTAACTCCAGAGAATTCTCTTCCTTAACTGTCACAATTTGACTCGGTTGCGTGAGTTCAGCTTTTAATTTTGGATCACGATTTAAATTCTCAGTGCGGTTATTATGCGTCGTTAATGACCATGGCACGGCACCGTCATCAGCTTTTTTAACATCAAACGGATGATCATACAGATTGATTAAACCATCTGGTTTCTCAAGGGGTTTGTTTTTATGAGTTTTTTTACGAAGTGATTTCATTGAAAATAGACTATCACAAAATAAATCTAAAAATCAAGCCACTATTAATGACATAATATAAAATAGTCCTATATAGAATTTTTACTAAATTAACTCCTGCATAAAGTAACGGAATCTTTATGGGCAGAAGGCTTTGCCATTTCAGAAGTCATTGTTTGTGACTTAGAAAAGCTATCAGACACAGCTTGTAAGCCTTCAAATTTTTGAAGTATTTTTTGTTTTACATCGTCATCAATGACCCTTGTCTCTTGAATAAAGCCTCTTGCTTCATTCAATCTATCTCTCAGAATAGCTATCGGTTTCATCTCTTCATCAGAATTTTTGAACCGTAAAATATTTTCATGACTAGATAAACCTTCAAATGCACGCGCTACTGCGCCCTCTCCAATGGCATCACATTTCTTGGCTATTGATTGTGCGTTAGAGCGCGCAATATGTGCAAGGGCGCTTAAAGTTTCACTGTTTAATCCAGACGAATTCCCCTTTATATTTTCAATATGAATCAGCATATCAGATGCCTCTTTCGCAAATTGAACTGCTCTAACATCTGAATCTGGCTCATTTTCAAATCCCGTTCGAATGGCATAGGCACAAATGCTTATGCTATCTTCAACTTTATTTGAGACCACAGCTTGATTAATATTATTAACCAACCGTGCCGTCAGTTGCCCCTCCAGAACAATATCTTTGACATCTTCGTCAATAAATCCCCACCGGTTAGACAGATTCATCGTCATAAGGTTTTCGTTTAGTCTAGTGTGTATTTCTGGCCTATCTAATAAAGTTAGACGCCCTGCATCAAAATCGGAATAGTATAGCGAAATCCAATCATCAAATTGCTCCATTGAATTTGTATTTTGCAAAATATTTGACTGAATTTCTGTTTCTACACTGCGTTTTTGTGCCTCATCTTCCAAACCATTTGTTTGTGATTGAAGCAAATGCTTAATTGCTTGATGTCGTTGCAAAGGCTCTGATAAGTCATAGCCAAATAATTGCTGTGTAATCATACCCACTGGCTTATTCATGATTTCAATAATATTGTCAGAAGTCAATAATGGCTGTAAAGACCGAGCGGCAGGCAATCTGTTTTTAGTCTGTAAATTTTCCCTATTGGGAAGTATTATACTTTTATCAGAGCCGACATAATGCGCAAAAACAGCATCATTTCCATCTTGTTCTATAAACGCAACATTATACATCTTCAAAACTGCTGTCGCACAATCTATTCTTTCGAATAAGGCCGCCAAATCATGCGTATCATGTATAGGCGTGTCAGCCATCACTAACCCGACCCCCCTATTGTTATTTGCGGTTTGTGGCAGATCTCCAATATTCATCGTTTGTAGTTCGGTTGCTTGCTGATCAGCATGTGTCGTAAATTCAGAGCATTGAAGCGATAAAACCTCATCGAATATGGCGTTATGAATCACATTTTTCAATACAGATATGTTATCAGTGTCGGATGTCGGAATGACAAGATCTAAACCGCCGCCACCAACATCGTAAAACATCGGAGAATCAAACATCTCTGAGGTTTTCTTAATAACAATCTCCCTTAATTTATCGCGTACTGCGTTTGTAGCATCCTGACCAAGAACATCATTTAATCCACTCAAATTCACTAAGTCTAATCTGACATACGAATAATCATTATGGTTTACATCAAGGCCTCTTATATCCATTTGCCTCTGTTGGCGGCTAAGTATAACAGAGGTCTGCTTATTATTGTTCACACTATTAAAATCACTTATCGATAAGCCCGGCGAGGTGAATTTTTTTTGTAAATATAGCTTCCAATTATCATTTAAAAGGGCTTTCTTGAACTGCATATCAATTGGAATTATAGCAGGTTGCTTATTGCCTTGTTTTGGCGTTTGGCCTAAGGCTTGCTCTTGTTTTTGCTGTGAAATTTGGGACTGCAGCCTATCAGAAATGATAGAGTAATCG
>JAUHXB010000168.1 GCA_030427215.1 Alphaproteobacteria bacterium
TGATGTCCGCATCCTTCACAAATCAAACCATTGCGCAAATTGAGTTGTGGAATAATGCCGACAAATACGAAAATAAAGTTTATGTGTTGCCGAAACATCTGGATGAAAAGGTCGCGCGCCTACATTTGGAAAAATTGGGTGTTGAATTGGAAAAATTAAGTTCTGATCAAGCCAAATATATCGGTGTTGATGTGAACGGCCCTTTTAAGAAAGATGAATATAGGTATTAAGGGATAAAAAAATTGCGTCATTCCCTGAATTTATGGAATAAATTCTAAGGGAATCTAGATTTTATAATGCAAACGCTAGATTGCCTTAGAATCTCTGCCGAGATTCAGGCAGTGACGAAACGAAAAATAAAAAATTAACTCTTTTTTATTGATTTTTGGACATAATTTTAATATAATAAAGAAATTTTGAAAATTTAAGGATAAATTAGATGGCACCAAAAGATACTGGCACAGATCAAATAGAAGATGCTGCACAAGCCTCCGCTGATATAGACGCCCCAGTCAAAGCAGCCCAACAAGTGGCTGACGATGCGGAAGCACCCGCCGAGGAGCCAGAGATTTCGTTTACCGATCCATATGAAAAAGACACTCAAAAGCAAGCCCTTGCTGATAAGCCTGAGGTTAAAGATGCTAAAGCTGAAGATCAAACTCAAGAAGAATCAGATAATTCTCCATCTTTCCAAACAGGGGCACAGCAGGCAACTGACACGACATCTAAAATTGAACAAACAACAGAATTATTAAAGATTGCTGTCAAGAATGCTCTTAAGCCAAAATCTTTATCTCAAGGTATAGATGACGGTCTGTTTGTTGCAAGTGCTGAACAACTCCATCAGCATGCCACACCAGAAACACTAAACAATATCCACGCTATGTATTCTTCGCCTGAATTGGCCCAAAAAGATGAATATAAAAGTCTTTATAAATTTGTTTCTGGAATGATCATTAACCTTATACAATTCAATAATAAAAACCCTGAAGCCAAAGAGGGACAAGCAAAATTACAAGTTAAAAGACTTACTGATTATTTTCAAAATGAAAAAACTAAGCCAGTTATCAGCAATCTGAAAAAAGGTTTAAATCAGAGTGCTGCTCATGATCTTAAACAAAAACCAGATGATATCAAAAGAAATACTTCCGAAGAATGGGATAAAATTTATTCTGAATTAGGGTGGTTTACTAAATTACGTTTATCTCGGCTTGATGATCAAAAAATTACTAAGGCTGGAGTAACTAAAAAAGCAGCATTCATACATAAATCAATGGGGGTAAAAGCCTATAAAGCATATGTCGAATCTCAAAATACATTTCAACCAACAAAACGAAGTGATTTTAAAAACGAAGATAAAGGTATTGTAAGGCAAAAAATGTCGCCTGAAGAATTTGCAGACATTGAATGGCTTAATCCAAAAGCACCAAAAGTTCAACCAACCGAACCTCAAGAGCCCGTGTTTAAAGTTAAAAAAGAGCCAGAAGTTAAAGAACCTGAAGATAGCGTTTCTAAAAATAAAACCTCACCTCTTGAGGCGATCTTAAAATCTTCGACTGCATCGTTTATTGAGCCAGATAAAACATCGCAAAAGTCTGATATGGATTTAATTAAAGCTAAAATGACTTTAAGTGATCAAACAGGCGAGCATGCAAAATCAAAAACTGCTGAAGCAGTTATAAAAATGAAAGAGGCGGCAAAAAGCCTTGATAAACCAGAACAGCCACAATCAGGTAAAGTTGAGTTTAAAACATCGCGTACGGGCGAACCAACAGTTCATGATCTTTCTGATGTTAAAGTTAACCTAAATTTATCTATGCCATCTGATAAAACGGATTATGAATCGCTTGCGGAGTATGCCTCTCACCAAAATTCAGAGAATATTGCAGAGAAGCAAGCAGATTACGAATTTGTTTCACGCCGTGGAAAAGAAGAAACCTCAAATGGCGATGCACAAAAAGCATCACCTGAATTTGTTGCGGACACTGTACCACAGGAAAACTTACCTAATAGTGTTGAAGTGAAGCCTTCTCAAGCTGCACCAGCCCAGGAAAAAATTGAATTTAAATCAGGAAAGTCAGAACATATCGCATTTCGTGATCGCCCTGATGTGGCGGCAAAGCGCGCTGAAATCATTGCAAGGCGTAAAAAAACGCCAAAACTACGCTAAAAAATTTAAGTCGTCTAAGTCAAGATGAATAAAATCAATGATTTAGGTGTGCTAATCTAAACTTAATAGACTTAGATTTCTGATTTAAATACTTTGTGATTTGTCAAAAACACCTTGGCGTTGATGCTCTCAAGCGGTATATCTTTATCCATGAACATATATTCCGAATTTGAAAAAGATATTAAGGCCGCGATTGCGGATTTGGGCGCGGACGGCGCTTTGCCATCTGCATTGGATGTGACCAAGCTAACCGTTGAGGCACCGCGCGATCCATCGCATGGCGATTTGGCCACAAATGCCGCGATGGTTCTATCAAAACAGGCGGAGATGAATCCGCGCGCGTTGGCTGATATTTTAAAACCAGCCATCGAAAATATCCATGGGGTTGAAGGCGTTGAAATCGCCGGACCGGGATTTATCAATATTCGTCTGAACGGTATTGTTTATCTTAACTTACTCAAACAAATTTTGGATGATGGATTAAATTACGGCCAATCAACCATGGGCGCAAAAACGCCTGTGAATGTTGAATATGTATCGGCAAATCCGACTGGCCCTCTGACCGTTGGGCATGCACGCGGCGCGATTGTTGGGGATTCCATGGCGGCGTTAATGGATAAGGCAGGATATGATGTCCGCCGCGAATATTATATTAATGATGCCGGAAATCAGGTGAATGTGTTGGGCGAAAGCGCGTATTTACGGTATTGCGAAGCCCATGGCGAAGACATCACAATCCCTGAGGGGTGCTATCCCGGTGAATATTTAAAAGATGTCGGACAGGCCGCCAAGGATCAGACAGGTGATAAATGGTTAAATGATGATAACTATTTACCATTCTTCCGTGAATTTGCTGTCAATTATCTGATGAATGAGATCAAAGCCGACTTGGCACAAATCGGGATTCAGCATGATTTGTTTTACTCCGAAAAATCAGCCGTTGAAAATGGGTCTGTTGATCGTGCGATCACGGCATTGACTGAAAAAAACCTGATGTATCGTGGTGTTCTTGAACCACCAAAAGGCCAACAAAAACCCGAAGGATGGGAAGAACGTGAACAGGTTTTATTCAAATCCACGGATTTCGGTGATGATGTTGACCGCCCCATTCAAAAATCGGACGGCACATACACTTATTTTGCCAATGATATCGCTCATTTTTATGATGTCTATCAACAAGGGTACAAAGATCTCATCGTTGTTGTTGGTGCGGATCATGGCGGGTATGTTCGCCGCGCCGAAAGCGCGTTTAAGGCCATGACGGATGGGGAGGGCAAATTCCATATGCCGCTCTGTGCCATGGTGAATGTTTGGGATAATGGAAAACCGGTCAAAATGTCAAAACGCGCGGG
>JAUHXB010000169.1 GCA_030427215.1 Alphaproteobacteria bacterium
CCTCATATGGGCGCGGCGACGAGAGAAACTTTTTATAAGATTGATGAACTGCTTGTTGAAAATCTATCCTTGCATTTTGATGGGAAGCCTGTCAAAACTCCGGTCATAATCTAGGAATTATTTTTTGTATGAAGTATCTTTTGTTTTTTATTACATTGGTAAGTGTAAGCACTGCACAGGCTCGATGTTATTCGATGACTGAATTTGAGGCTGAACAAGGTTTGCGCATTCACTCTGAATTGATGGTGATATCACTCAATTGCCAGCATATGCATCACAGATCTGGGAACCTGCAGGTTCAGTACCGTGATTTCACTCGTCGCCATGCCAGCCTGATTTCATTATACGAGGGAACCATGAAACAATTTTATGCGCGTAATGGCTCATCGAACCCAGAGCGTGCAATAAATGATCTTAGAACACAATTAGCGAATAGAATTTCAAATGATGCCGCGCGAATGAAGCCGAATGTATTTTGCAAGGCGTATGGTGACAGAATTACGCAGGCGTTACGCATGGATCAAAATAAATTACGTCGTTGGGCGGCCACTCCGTTTCCTGGTCACCCCGTATCACGTCCTGTTTGCGCAAAAGGATAAATCCATTTAAACTTTTCCCTATTAAGATTCACTTAAGGGAAAACTTACTATGGCCATTGATCAAATTATCAACGAAGCGGTTACGCCCGTTTCATCCGCATTTTCATCCATAATATTTTATTCTGTGCCATTGGTTGATGGTGTTTCGCTGCCTATTATTCTTATATGGCTTGCCGCGATAGCGTTTTTCACGACATTTTATTTTGGCTTTATCAATATTCGATATTTTAAACGCGGGCTAGGCATTGCTTTAGGGCGCGTGAAGCATAAAGATGATGATAAAGCCGAAGGAGATATAACACCGTTTCAAGCCTTGGCAACGACATTGTCGGGGACTGTGGGCTTGGGAAATATAGCGGGTGTTGCTATTGCCATTTCAATTGGTGGGGCAGGGGCCGTGTTTTGGATGGTCCTGATGGGCTTATTTTCAATGAGCACAAAATTCCTCGAGGCCTCATTGGGGGTAACATACCGCATTAAAAATCATCATGGGTCGTTTTCAGGTGGGCCGATGTATTATCTTCGTGATGGGTTAAAAGATGTCGGGTGGCCAAAATTGGGAATGGGATTGGCGGTATTATTCGCCATTTTTTCAATCGGTGGGGCGATTGGTGCAGGAAACATGTTTCAGGTCAACCAAGTCCACCAACAGATCATTAATATTAGTGGTGGCGAGGATGTTAGCTATTGGTCCGATAAAGGATGGTTATTTGGATGTTTTATGGCCGTTTTGGTCGGGGCGGTTATTATTGGTGGCATTAAATCCATTGCAGGTGTCGCATCAAAAATTGTCCCCATCATGGGAATTCTATACGTGGTCTCAGGTTTAATCGTCATTGGTACGAATTTCACAAGCTTACCCACAGCCTTATCCACAATCGTTACCTCCGCATTTTCGATGGAGGCAGGATTGGGCGGTTTGATTGGTGCGATTATTCAGGGTGTGCGTCGCGCGGCATTTTCAAACGAGGCAGGGATCGGTAGCGCGGCAATTACACATGCGGTTGCAAAGACCCCTTATCCTGTTGCACAGGGTATGGTGGGGATGTTGGGTGCATTCTTTGATACCGTGGTCATTTGCCTAATCACCGCGCTTGTCATTATTCTTAGTGGGGTGTCATTTGACCCATCTGCAGGTGTCGAAGGTGTATCACTAACATCGCGTGCCTTTGAAACGGTGATGCCTTGGTATCCCTATGTTTTGGCGTTTATCGTATTTTTATTCGCCTATTCAACGATGATCACATGGTCCTATATTGGGTCAAAGGGGATTGAGTTTTTGTTGGGTGATAATTATTGGGTCGACCTAATTTATAAAATTATATTTTGTGGAATGATCGTTGTTGGGGCATCGGCATCATTGAATGTCATTATTGAATTATCGGATGCAATGTATTTCGCAATGGCGGTTCCCAACATTATTGGCCTTTATATTTTGGCGCCAAAGATTAAAGTGCAGCTCAAAAAATACATTCAACGTATTGAAAAATAATTATATTTAAAAACTTATCCCTATCTGTCCACAGCTTATCCCCATGTCCAAAAACCAGATGGGGATAAGGTGATTCGGATATTGCGCATGTGATTCTCATCCTTTAATGGTGGTTCATACCCTTTTATATGGACGAAAGAGAAAACCAATCATGAGTGCAAATCCACAAATTCCACAGGATAATAATCAAACCGAAGATCATGCAAAAACGCTTTCTTCAGACAATGCGCGATTGCATTATAAACCACAAAATGCGCCGCAATTTCGGGATGAAGTTGAACAAGAAACACTTGTTCTTTCTCCGATTAATCATGATCGCCCTGCCGTGAAACGTCCATTTTGGTTTCAGGCGGCGCAGACTTTGGGAATTTTGGGATCTATCGCATGGGTGATTACATGTATTGCTTACTACACTCTTGAGGGTGGATGGGCCACGCAATCCCCTTATGAAATGGGTGTTTTTATGGCGGGGATTTTGGCGCCAATTGCGTTTTATTGGATGTTATTGTCATACCTTCAACGAAAATCAGATGTCCAGTTTTATGCGGAAAGCCTTCGTGCCGAGATGCATTCTCTGTTTTTTCCATCTGAAGACGATACCCGTCGTACCAACAAAGATATTGAGGTGATGATGCGTCACGCATCTGAATTGGCAACAGCATCAAAGGCCGCAATGCAATCGATACAAAAAGCACGTCAAGGTTTGCGCGAAGAAATCAAACAATTTGCAGGGTTTGCACAAAAGGCCGAAGGCCACATGGTTGGTTTGGCTGATGGATTAAATGACCGAGTTGCGGGCCTGTCCGATATGGTTGACGTCATCAAACAACGCATTGAATTAATTGAGGAAAAATCACAAGGGTCGATCACATCTTGGGACGCGGCATCCGTTAAAATGGTTGAACGCGCCAATGATATAGAGGCCACAATGGAAAAGGGTGCTCATTCACTCATGGCCATGGCTGATTTGGCAGAAGATAAATCAAAATCAGTGTCGAACATGTTTGACGGAACCATTACATCATTGGGGATGACGGTTGATGCGGTTGTAGACCGATTGGGCAGCATGAACGAGCAATTTGGTGCACACACACGCACATTGTCTATTTCAACAGAGGAACTATCAAAAGAAACAGAGCGTGTTCGCGCCATGATTGATGATCATGCGGACATTTTAAATGATGCAACTGGTAGAGCCGTTGAAAATATTACTGGCGCATTGTTAAATGTTTCTAATCATAAGGATGATTTGGAAGCGGCATCGAATAGCATTGCCGCGAGAACAGAAACATTATCATCTACCATTAATGGATCGTTGTCCCAATTACATGATACGACGCGTGATATTGTGAGTAAAACAGAAGACATTGCAAATTCTATATCCGATAAGGCCACAATTATTTCAAAAGTTATG
>JAUHXB010000170.1 GCA_030427215.1 Alphaproteobacteria bacterium
AAATAAATCAGTACGCGGAAAATAAAGCGTGATTTGATTATCCTCAACCTTGTCACAGGCCGATAAGTCTGTTTTGTCATCGGGGATCGTGAATTCATATTCACCGCCTGCGCATCCCTTAGTATTGACGCGCACCATAACGGTTGAGGCATTTTGCCCCAACAGCCAATCTCTTGCGTCGTTTGATATAGTGAGGAGTTGTTTCATTCATACATGCCTAAAACATATTCAATTCCATTTTGGCCGTTTCCGACATGAATGTTGGGTCCCAAACGGGGTCCCAGACAATATCAACGGTGACCTCGCCAATACCGTCAATGGGCATTAACGCGTTATTCACCCATCCCGGCATCTCCTGCGCCACTGGGCATCCAGGGGATGTGAGTGTCATTTCAACATGACAATCGGTCACACCCGCATCCTTATCATCGGTCAAAATGACCTTTAATATCAAACCCAACTCGTAAATATTGGTTGGAATTTCAGGGTCATAAATCTCCATTAACGCCTTACGGCATAAGGGCCACAGGCGGTGATCTTTTGAGGCTTCTAACCGTGGAGGTTCCTGAAGTTCATCGTACTGATCTTCGCCAACTGCGTTTTTTACCATATCTGAATTTGCAATTTGTTTCATTTTTATCCTTTTTTGATTTTTAAGTCGTTCACGCAAAGAGCGCAAAGAAGTCGCCAAGAACGCAATGGTTTTTTATTCACTGATCTCTTTGCGACCATTGCGTCTTCATGGCGATCATCGCGTGAACGGTCTTTTTCACCCCAATAATTTTTTCACCTTTTCCATACCATTTAAAAATCGCGTCACATCATCCATATCATTATAAAGGCCAAATGACACGCGAACCGTTCCATCAATGCCAAATCGTTGCATTAACGGCATACAACAATGGTGTCCTGTACGCACGGCAACGCCACATTGATTTAACACCATCGCAATGTCAGAATGATGCATATTATCCATTGTAAAGGATAACACAGGCGCCGCATGATCAGGGCGAGCAACAATATTCACACCGTTCAAGCCACTTAAAACCTCACCCATCAACGCATTTTCATGCGCCATAATCTTATCCATGCCAATATCAGACACATAATCAACCGCCGCGCCAAGGCCGATCACATCAACGATGGACGGCGTTCCTGCCTCAAACCTTGCAGGCGCGTTTTGATAGGTTGTTTTGTCGAATGTGACGGTTTCAATCATGTCCCCACCCCCTTGGTAGGGTGGCATGGCATTGAGGATATCTTCACGCCCCCACAACACACCAACACCCGATGGGCCATATAATTTATGCCCTGTGAAGCAGAAAAAATCACAATCCATAGCCTGTACGTCCGTATGTCCGTGAACAACCGCTTGTGACCCATCAATCATGATCTTAATATCAGGGTTATAATCACGCGCGGTTTTTATAATGCGCGTCACATCGTTAATTGTGCCAAGGCTGTTAGACGTATGCACAACCGATATAAATTTTGTTTTAGGCGATAGTAATTTGGTGTACGCGTCATAATCCAATTCACCATTATCCAGAACGGGAATAATTTTCAAGACAATACCGATTTGATCACGCAGTAATTGCCATGGAACGATATTGGCATGGTGTTCCATTTCGGTCAAAATCACTTCATCACCCGTGTTTAAATAGGTCCGCCCCCATGATTGTGCGACAAGGTTAATAGCCTCGGTCGTGTTGCGCGTGTAGACGATTTCGTTTTTAGATGGCGCGTTGATAAATGTTTGAATTTTTACCCTTACGTCTTCGTACGCCTGTGTTGTTTTTTGGGAATTATTATATAATCCACGGTGAATATTGGCGTAATGATCGGACATGACGTGCGTCATCGCATCAATCACGCATTGCGGCTTTTGCGCGCTTGATGCCGTATCAAGATAGGCAAAATCGCGGTTATACAATGCGGGAAAATCTTTTTTAAGATTTAATAATGCTCCCTCTCCCTTTAGGGAGAGGGCTGGGGTGAGGGTTTCAATATTTTGCATTAAATCGTCCACTAAGCCTTCTATATTATTTAAAACATCATTATTCCAATAGCGAATAACTTTGTAACCTTTGGATTCTAAAAATCCAGTTCGTTTATTATCGTACGTATTCTCACTATGTTGCCCGCCGTCAATCTCAACAATTAAATCTATATCTCTGGCAACAAAATCACAAATATAGGGTTCAATCACATACTGCCGATGAAATTTTATGCCATTAATTTGTCGATTTCTTATATGCCACCATATTTTCTTTTCTGCATCTGTTTGGTTTCTTCGTAATTGGCGAGAGTATTTTTTATAGTCAACCATTTTAACCCTCACCCTGCCCTCTCCCTAAAGGGAGAGGGTTCTCTCTATCTTATCACTTAACCATTCATAAATATCCTCATTGTCTTCAAACGTTTCTAAACTTTCATTTACAAAGGCTTGAAGCAATAATGCCCTTGCCTGATCTTCAGGAATACCACGAGCCTTCAGGTAAAACAGTGGATCAGCATCCAATTGAGCGGTCGTTGCCCCGTGAGAACATTTCACATCATCGGCATAAATTTCCAATTCCGGTTTTGTATCCATTTCACATTTATCGGATAACAAAACAGAATTACACAATTGATATCCATCCGTTTGTTGGGCGATTTGATGAACATGCACCTTCCCTTGAAAAACACCACGCGATTGATCGTTCAGGATATTACGGTAATTTTGGTTGGAATAACAATTTGGGGCCTCGTGTTCAATTAAAATACACGTATCGCAATGTTGTTTGCCCGATAGTAATTTTGAACCAGATAAATAACATTTGCCATCTTTACCTTGTAATTTCACATGAATTTGATCCCGTATGAAAGACCCGTAGGTATTTAAAGCGTATGCACTATATATTGATCCCTTAGCTTGTTGAATTTGGGTTAATTGCGTCACAATCCCTTGCCCCGAACCAGTGCGAATATGAGTGAGTTTCGCCCCCTCTTCCAAGATAATATTGATTGATCGCACGCACCATCCATCAATATTTAAATCATCATAAACAGTGGCTTGAGCGCCCTTTTTAACCACAAGGTTGATGTGCCCTTTGGTTTTTATAGCTGATGCGGTTTCCGATGATAAATACACAGGTTTATCCACAACTTGTCCCGAGGGTATAATAAGGGATAAAACATCATCTAACCCCGTCCATAAATCCATATCGGCATAATCCGCCTGTGCCCATGGCATGATAGTAACGTCATCGCCAACAACAAAATTTTCATCCCCTTCATATCCAACGGATAAGGGTTCAGAGGTGTATGTGTCGCCCACAAAAGCAGGCAGGTTAGAATATTTCCATCGTTCTAGTTTTGATGTTGGTAATGCAGACATTACGCAGCCTCCTTAATAAATCCGTCATAGCCTTTGTCTTCCAAATCTTTCGCCAATTGGGCATCACCTGATTTAATAATTTTTCCATCCGCCAAAATATGCACATGGTCTGGTA
>JAUHXB010000171.1 GCA_030427215.1 Alphaproteobacteria bacterium
TCCAAGTTCAAATAGCCTATAAAATCCCATAATATATTTAATTTATTGGAGTATTTATTTTGGCTAAAGAAGAATTAATGGAATTTAACGGCATTGTAGAGGAAGTCCTTCCCAATTCAATGTTTCGTGTAAAATTAGAAAACGATCATGAAATCATCGCGCATGCCGCGGGTAAGATGAAAAAATTCCGTATTCGCGTTTTGGCGGGTGATAAGGTTGTTGTTGAAATGACACCTTACGACCTTACAAAAGGCCGCATCATTTTTCGTGAGAAATAGTTTTCTGACTATTTAGCTTTTTAGCTGATTGAATTTTTTAAATGACCTCTAAACAGCCAAATATCCAACATGCGAAACAGCTCATCCTTGGCTCCGCATCCCCTCGGCGGAAGGAATTATTGGCCGAACAAAATATTATACCCGATGCCATTATCCCGGCGGATATTGATGAAACCCCTTTAAAAAATGAATTGCCACGGCCGTATGTGAAACGCATGGCCATTGAAAAAGCGCGCGCAGTTGCGTCGGACCATGCAGAGTCATTTGTTCTGGCGGCGGACACAGTTGTCGTTATGGGCCGTCGTATTTTGCAAAAACCCGAAGATTCCAAACAGGCTTATGACTTTTTAACGCTCATGTCAGGTCGCCGTCATAAGGTCATGGGCGGTATTTGCCTGATCACACCGACAGGAAAAGAGATTTCTCGTATTTGCGAAACGGTCGTTCAATTTAAATCTCTAACCGAGGACGAAAAACAATTTTACATCGCATCAAAAGAATGGGAAGGCAAAGCGGGCGGATATGCCATTCAAGGCCTTGCATCACGATTTGTGTCTTTTATAAGCGGATCCCATTCCAACGTCATAGGGTTGAGCCTTTATGACACAATTAACATGTTACAAGGAAATGGTTTCGCCATAAGTTAAATTCAACTAAACTTATCAAATGGATATTTTAATCGAAGACCTTGATGGTTCGCTGTGGTCTGTGGCTATCGACAAAAAAAACAAAATTCAAAATTTGGAAATTGACCCTTATGCCGAAATTGTTCGATGGGGGTCTGTCTACATGGCAAAGGTCACGCGTATTGACGCATCGCAAAACGCGGCCTTTGTTGATTTGGGTTTTGGGTTTGAAGGTATTTTATATCATAAGGATGTCCGCCTTGACGGTGCCCCTGCCCCTAAATCAAAAAAAATTGGCCAGGTTTTGTCCGCCGGTGACATGGTGATGGTTCAAATCAAAACCGCTTATAATACCGCGGGGCAGGATGAAAATGCAAAACACAGCCGTGTGTCCATGGATATTGCATTACAGGGGCGATATCTTATTCATCTTCCCTTTTCCAAAGACAATAAAATATCAAAACGTATTCATGATCAAGACCTAAGGAAAAACCTTAAATCCATGGTTAAGAATTTACCCGATATGGGTGGGTGTATTTTGCGAGCCTCTGCTGCCAATTGCCAAACGGACATGTTGATCCGTGAAAGTAAAATTTTAAAGGCCATATGGGATAGCTTATTGGAATATGACGGTGAAAACGAGCCAACATTATTAATGCTAGGGCCCAATGCCGTTCAACGTACTTTGGCTGATTTAGCAGGAGGATCAGTTGATTCCATTGCCGTATCAACAATGGATATTTTTGAAGAAACCGAAGAATGGTGCGACCTGTTCGCGCCTGATCTGATGACAAAAATTGAACCGCGCGCGGCGGAAAATACGCGCTCTGGCATGGGGTTATTTGAGGTTCACGACCTGATTGGTCAATTCGAAGGATTACTTAAATCCTATATCATGCTGCCATCTGACGGATCAATTATTTTTGAAAAAACTGCCGCCATGACCGTCATTGACGTGAATAAAGGCGCGGATAAAGATATTATGAATGCAAACATCGAGGCCGCACGTGAAATCGCAAGGCAATTGCGCATTCGCAATACGGGCGGTATTATCATGGCTGATTTTATAAATATGACATCCAAATCACAAAGTGACAAAGTGGTTGCCGAATTGGATAAAGCCTTTGCATCCGATCCCTGCACTTGTTTGTTTCATGGCATAACGGAATTAGGAGTTTTTGAAATATCGCGTCAACGCCGCACACCGACTTTGGAAGAAAAATTCTTGATGTTTGAAATGGACGGTGAGGACATAGAATAAAGGTGAAAACTTCGCTTGTTTTCATCGTTGAAATTGCTTATAACCTAGAAATCTTTTTTGAAAAAAGGTCGAGTAGCTCAGCTGGTAGAGCAACGGATTGAAAATCCGTGTGTCGGCGGTTCAAGCCCGCCCTCGACCACCATTCATAAAGTTTTTACGATTTTATCCTTGCCCTTTTCAGAGTAATGAAGTAAAAATCGAATTGCTTTTGACGAAGCACGCGCCTGTAGCTCAACTGGATAGAGTATCTGACTACGGATCAGAAGGTTGAGGGTTCGAATCCTTCCAGGCGCGCCATTAAATTTTTAAATTAAATCAATGCATTCAACATTAATAAGCTAACCTAAAACATTAGGGTAAAATTAGGATTTACACCTTATTTGCACCCTTTTTAAATGATAACTTTATTAAATAAAAAACCAAGCTATGCCTCGTGCCCATAATAATGACCAGCGTGCTACTATAACTAACCAGAAGCACATAAAAGAACTCAAAGGTATTTTAAAAATAAGCTATTGAATAATTTTTATTTTTATGTATAATACAAATTATGACACAAAAATTTGTTTGGGGTGGTGTATCTGATCCTTCTTCACATGGTGAAGAAGGCTTTCGTTATTTAATTCATGCCTTTAACCCGTTTGTAAAAACAAGTATGGCAATGTTTAATCTTCAAACTGCAATGGATAAACAAAAAAGGGGACAAGAATGTCGTATAGATCCATCACATGGCGACCAAACTATTAATCTTTACGAACAACCTGAGCGGGTTGCACAACGTGTTTCCTTAAGCATGTCCTTGATTGACCAAGATCACACAGGGACATGGGGTGATGGTGGTATTATTGTTGAAGTTCCTGAACAAAATATCATTGCAACAAGCATTCAAGATATGGGGTCAATGAATAGTGATCCTGATTTTTTACGACAGCAATTTGCTTCCAGTGCCCGTTATAATGGCGATGAGTTACTTCAAATGAGTTATCCAACCTCCTACAACGAAGTTGTTGCCCTTGCAAATGTGGATGGCAGCCAAATTGCGCTTAAAGGTTTCTTTTATAAAACTGATAGCAAAGGTGAACCATTAAATGAAACAGTAGCCCGTAAAATGCAAATGCATGCATCACGTTTGGGATTGCCTCTCGTAACTGTTAAAACACCTGGCTTGTACGCCAAAAACGAAATTCATGACAAAGATGATAAATTAGCGGTACATCTTGATGGCAACAGATATCTTTTAGGAGGTTGGGACGATAGCGATTTCAGATTATATGATGAAAAAGGCCATGGTTACTTTATATCACCAGAACAAATGC